>NZ_JBAELF010000124.1:0-1761 GCF_056211015.1 Candidatus Egerieousia sp. | reverse complement strand
AAGAAGATATGCCTTAATAAGCGGATAAATCAGAATTTAGAGGCGATGGCTAAGCAACTATACGACTACTGGTTTGTGCAGTTTGACTTTCCAGACAAGGAAGGAAAACCATACAAATCAAGCGGAGGTACTATGCAGTGGAATGAAAAGGTAAAACGAGACATACCTGAGGGATGGCAAGTCGTACCTTTACCTGAAATTGCTGTATTTACTAATGGATTGGCTTGTCAGAAGTTTAGGCCAACAGACGAGAATAAACTACCGGTAATCAAAATAAAAGAAATGCATGACGGAATCTCTCCTGAAACTGAGTTTGTGAAATCGAATATACCGGATGCTGTTAAGGTTTACAATGGTGACATCCTCTTTTCTTGGTCAGCATCTTTGGAAGTAATGCAATGGTCCTACGGTGATGGAGGTCTTAACCAACATATTTTCAAGGTTACATCAAATAACGGATGGCCAAAGTACTTCTACTACTATCAGTTACTTGATTATGTATCTGTCTTTAAAAGAATGGCGGAGGCAAGGAAGACAACCATGGGGCATATAACACAGGATCATCTTGCGCAAAGCACAATAATTGTCCCACCGACAAAAGAACTTGCAAATCTATTATCAGGTAGAATTAATCCAATTCTTGATAAAATTGTTGCGAATAGTAGTGAGATTTCTGCACTGCAAAAGCAACGTGACGTGCTCCTTCCTTTACTTATGAATGGTCAGGTATCCATTACGTAGCTAAATTCTGATTTAGAAGCGATTTCTATAGTCGCTTAGAACAAAGTTATTCCGAAACCAATTCTCCTCTCTTATACTTCTCAACAAGATAATTCAGCAGGCAGGCATGTACGTTTGTCAGGAATTCATTTGCGGCCAGCAATGTGTTGTAAAGTTTCAAGTTGTCCATCATGTCCTTGCTTTCAATGTCTTCCTCCTGACGGGACAGGTATAGTTTCTCAGCGTCCAAATGAGTTTCAAGATTGCGTTCATCTCTCCACCAGGAAGAGGATTGTGCGTGCCCTTCAAGCCTATGGGTCAATTCTTCATATTGATTCTGAATGACGGCTGGGAAGTGTTCCATCAAAGGCTTGAGCCTGTTCCACTCCGACTTCTTTTGAGTTTTTGTGTCAAAACCATAGAGTCGTTTGAAACCTTCGTTGAAAATTACCATCATCTTTCCCCTCATGAAACGGCGGTCATAGTCAGCATCGGCCAATATGAAGTATTTGCCTGCCGCTAGGCAGTCCGTCATGGTCAAAGTGATGAAGAGCATCACTGACGCGACCGTGTAATCAATTACATGGTATTCATCCTGTTGATTACGACTGCCTCCCAGGGCATCTTGAATAAGTGGCAATCCTGAGGAATGTTGCGATATGGTCTCGTTAATGATTGTTACCAGTTCACTTCGTTCTTCCTCAGTGAGTTTCTTCCCATTGTAATTCACCGACTCAAACAATTGGGCGTAATTGTAATTTCGGATCGGTGAATACTGGATGTCTGATAAATCTTCGTTCATGTTGGATGTGATTAGTAAGCAAATATAGCACAGTCTTCTTGATTATCGGAACGTTTTTGTCACCCCAACCACCTCCAACCCCAATTCCTCGATTAGAGCCAGGACCTCGGCGTGGAATTCCGGCGAGATGTATTTCCTGACTTCCAGGAACACGAGATTTTCGCTGACTGGAAGGCCGGAAAGTGGTTCTGACACTTCCTTCGGAAGGTCACCCCTCCGCTCCTGCATCCATTTGATTA
>NZ_JBAELF010000123.1:0-23035 GCF_056211015.1 Candidatus Egerieousia sp. | reverse complement strand
CTCCCTTTATATCCTTTTCATACATTGCCCTGCGCTCACGTATAGGAGCAAGCATCTCTTCAAGGACTGCATAAAGGAACTTCTTGACCTTCACATCGCCGAGTCCGCCGGCTCTGTAATGAGCCTTGAGTGCATCGAGATTCGGATATTCAGGCCAGTATTTTGCAAAATGCTCATCCGTACAGAATGCATCAAGGTATGTGAACACGGCATTGCCCTCAACCTTTCCAGGATCGGAGACCTTGAGATGGTCAGGATCCGTGAACATGCTCATCACTTTCTTGCGCACATCCTCAGGTGTATCGCTCAGATAAATGCAGTTGCCAAGAGACTTGCTCATCTTTGCTTTGCCGTCTGTTCCCGGCAGACGCAGGCAGGCGCTGTTTGAAGGCAGAAGTATTGAAGGTTCAACCAATGTTTCGCCATATACGGAATTGAACTTTCGTACGATTTCCATAGTCTGCTCAAGCATTGGTTTCTGGTCCTCTCCTACCGGTACAACCGTTGCCTTGAATGCTGTAATGTCTGCGGCCTGGCTCACAGGATATGTGAGGAAGCCTGCAGGAATGCTGGTCTCAAAACCGCGCATCTGGATTTCGCTCTTTACGGTAGGATTCCTTTCCAGACGTGAAAGAGTCACCAGATTGAGGTAATAGAAAGACAGCTCGCAAAGCTGCGGCACCTGACTCTGAATGAATATTGTGCATTTTTCAGGATCAAGGCCGCATGAGAGATAGTCCAGCGCCACCTCTATTATGTTGTCCCTGACCTTCTGCGGATTGTCCCAGTTGTCGGTAAGTGCCTGGGCGTCCGCTATCATAATGAATATCCTGTCGAACTCGCCGCTGTTCTGCAGCTCAACCCTACGGCGCAATGAACCTACAAAGTGCCCCAGATGGAGGCGTCCTGTAGGTCTGTCGCCGGTTAGAATAATCTTCTCCATCAACTATGCTCCAAAATTATCGTAAAGAATGTTTTCAGGAGCAACGCCAAGGTTGTCAAGCAGGTCAACCACGGACTTGGTCATCATAGGAGGGCCGCACATGAAGTACAGGCTGTCCTCAGGTGACTCATGCTCTTTGAGATAGGTCTCGTACATAACATTGTGAACGAAGCCTGGGACATACTTAACTCCGGCTGCATCTGCCTCAGGATCAGGACGGTCCAGTGCAAGATGGAAGTGGAAATTAGGGAATTCATCCTCAAGCGCCTTGTAGTCCTCGAGATAGAAAGCTTCCTTGAGTGAACGTGCTCCATAGAAGAAGTTCACCTTCCTTGTGGTTCTCTCTGTCTTGAACAGGTGCATGATGTGGCTTCTCATAGGAGCCATACCTGCGCCACCGCCAACGAATACGAACTCCTGGTCTGCAGGGCAGTTGTCAGGAACGAAGAACTCGCCGTAAGGACCGCTGATGGTAACCTTGTCACCTGGTTTGAGTGAGTAAATGTATGAAGAACATATACCAGGATTTACATCCACGAACTTGCGGGTTGCCCTGTCGATAGGAGGTGTAGCAATTCTTACGTTAAGTTTGATGATATTGCCCTCTGCAGGATATGTAGCCATTGAGTAAGCCCTGATGGTCTTGGTAGGGTTGACCATCTTGAGGTCGAACACGCCCATCTTCTCCCAGTCCGCACGGTATTCAGGATCAACGTCAATGTTCTTGTAATCGATTGTACAAGCAGGAACATCAACCTGAATGTATCCGCCTGAACGGTAGTTGAGAGTCTCTCCATCCGGAATCTTGACACAGAACTCCTTGATGAATGTGGCAACATTCTTATTGGAGATAACCTCGCACTCCCATTCCTTTACGCTGAGAGCTGACTCTGGAATCACAATGTCAAGATCCTCCTTGACCTTGACCTGGCAGCCGAGTCTCCAGTTGTTCTGTATCTGTTTTCTGTTGAAGTGAACAACCTCTGTAGGAAGGATTGTACCACCACCGCTGAGAACGCGGCATTTGCACTGACCGCAGCTTCCTTTTCCGCCACACGCTGATGGCAGGAAAATCTTCTCATTGGCAAGAGTTGCCAGCAATGAGGAACCGGGAGCAACCTCAACCTGCTTCTTTCCGCCGTTGATGTTGATCTTTACTGTTCCTCCAGGGGTAAGTTTTGTTTTTGCAAACAAGAGCAGAGCCACAAGTACAAGAAGTACTATGAGGAAGACTGCTACTGAAACTATAATCAATTGTGTATCCATTGCGAATCCTCCTATAAGCTAATACCCATGAAGCTCATGAACGCTATACCCATGAGACCTACAACTATGAATGAAATACCCAGACCCTTGAGAGGTGCAGGCACGTTTGAATAAGCCATCTTCTCCCTGATAGCAGCAAGGGTTACAATTGCGAGCATCCAGCCGAAGCCGCTGCCAAGACCGTAAACCGTTGCCTCACCGAGTGAAGCGTAACCTCTCTCCTGCATGAAGAGCGATGCTCCGAGAACAGCGCAGTTCACAGCAATGAGAGGAAGGAATATACCGAGAGATGCATAGAGGGAAGGTGAATACTTCTCAACCACCATCTCAACAATCTGAACTATTGATGCAACAACTGCAATGAAAACTATCAGGCTGAGGAAGCTCAAATCAATGCCGGCATACTCCTGACCAAGCCATGCAAGTGCGCCCGGACTGAGAATGTAAGTATTGAGCAGATAGTTGATAGGCAGTGTTATACCAATCACGAATACAACGGCAATACCAAGTCCGGTAGCCGTTTTCACGTTTTTGGAAACAGCAAGGAAAGAACACATTCCCAGGAAGAATGAGAAGACCATGTTGTCCACAAAAACGGACTTTACAAATAAGTTTATCAAATCCATAATCTGAGTGTGTTATTATTTTTCCTGTAAATCCTTGTTCATGCTTCTGTGAATCCAAACGAAACAGCCAACGAGAATGAGGGCCATTGGAGGAAGGATGCAAAGACCGTTGTTCATATAACCTGCATTGTAGAAAGCATCAGGTATCACCTTGAAGCCGAAGATCGAGCCGCTGCCGAGCAGTTCGCGGAAGAATGCAAGGGCAATGAGTATCATACCGTAACCTGCGCCGTTTGCAATACCGTCAACGAATGATGGGAAAGGCTTGTTGCCAAGTGCGAAAGCCTCGATACGGCCCATGATGATACAGTTGGTGATAATCAGACCAACGAATACCGACAGCTGCTTGCTCACCTCATAAACGTATGCCTTGAGCACCTGCTCAACAAGGATTACGAACAAAGCGGCAACAACAAGCTGAACTATGATTCTGATTCGATTAGGAATGGTGTTTCTCAAACATGAAACCAGAAGGCTTGAGCAACCTGTAACCAATGTCACTGAAATAGCCATGACACAGGCTGCCTCAAGTTTGACTGTAACAGCCAAGGCTGAACAGATACCCAGGACCAGAACCGTAATAGGATTGGCCTTCCAAAGAGGTTGTAAATAAATATTCTTATCCATAGCCTTGAATTAGTTAAAATTTTTGATTGACTCAATGTAAGGCATGTAAGCCTTCAGCCAGGTCTCAATTGTTGAATCAAGCGCGCGGCTTGTCATTGTACCACCTGTGATGGCATCAACTCCGTGAATGTCATCAGGTGCTGCACCGCCTTTGATGACTCTTACTGAAGTGAACTCACCACCCTCGAAGATCTTCTTTCCGTTGAACTGTGCGCTGAACCAGTCGGTTGCTATCTCAGCGCCAAGGCCTGGAGTCTCGCCCTTGTGCGCAAAAAGTGTTCCGTGAACGGTATCCATATCGCTTTCGAGAGCAATCCAGCCCCAGATAGGTCCCCAGAGACCTGCACCGTAGCAGGAAAGAATATAAACCTTTGAACCATTGTCCAAGGTACATACGAAAACAGGGAGCTGCAAGTCTGCGATATTGCCTGCCTTCATAAGATCGTTCTGGGTCTTCAGATCAACGGAGAAGCCCTTTACACCTTCTATTACCTTACCCTCGGCATTTACTGCTATATCTTCGGTAACGTACTTTTCATACTGCTGTTCAACGAACGCACTCTTGTCTGAAGCGGTTTCCATGCCCTGTGTGAGAGCAACTGCTCCAAGAATCTTTGACTTGGTATCAACCTCAGCGTTCTGAGTCTGCTTGCCTTTCAAAGATGAAGAAACGAATGCAAGAACCGCAGCCACAACTATAACCATTACAGCTGTGTATATAATTGTATATGAATTTTTATTTGTATCCATAATGTAATCTTTATTTAACTACAGCTCTTTTTACTCTTCTTCTTATATTCCTTGAAACTACAAAGTGGTCGATGAGAGGAGCGAATGTATTCATGAGAAGTATTGAAAGCATCATTCCCTCCGGATAACCAGGATTCCACAGACGGATGACAACGGCCATTGCTCCAACGAGGAAGCCGTAAATCCATTTGCCGCATTCTGTCTGGGCGCTGGTTACAGGATCTGTTGCCATGAAAACAATACCGAATGCAAAACCGCCCATGATCAGATGGTAGTAAGCAGGATAAGCGGCCAATGTCCCTTCCTGAGCACCGATTCCGCCAAGTAATGCTACGCACAAAGCGCCCACAACACCTGAAACCATAATCTTCCAGCTTGCTATCCCGGTATAGATAAGGATGAGAGCTCCTATTGCAATTGCAATCACTGATGTCTCACCTATTGAACCGGCCATATTACCTATAACCATCTGCATTGCATCCAAAGGCTGCCCTGCAACTGTGTGGAGTGCATCAGGAGCAATGCCTGCGCCTGCCTGTGACAGTGCGGTTGCGCCGGAGAAACCATCAACGAGTTCACCGGCTGCTGCCTTGCCTACATCTTTGATCCAGATTACATCACCGGAAATTTTTGTAGGATATGAGAAGAACACGAATGCTCTTGCCAGGAGTGCAGGGTTCCAGATGTTCATACCTGTACCGCCGAAGATTTCCTTGCCAATGATAACTGCGAAAGCAACTGCCACTGCAAGAATCCAGAGAGGAACGTCAACCGGCATGATCATAGGGATTATCATTCCGGAAACAAGGTAACCCTCGTTTACTTCATGACCGCGTATCTGTGCAGAAGCGAACTCAATGCCCAGACCTACAACGTATGATACTATTATGAGAGGGAGAACTCTGAGGAAACCATACCAGAACTTGCCCCAGAAACTCATATCAAGACCGAAAGCGAGCGAATGCTGCTCACCTACGTTCCACATGCCAAAGAGCATTGCAGGAGCAAGAGCAACAATGACAACTGTCATCACTCTCTTGAGGTCCATGCAGTCCCTTACGTGAGCACCGCAACAGGTCTTGGTCTTTGGCACAAAAAGGAATGTGTCAAAGGCATCGAAGGTTGAGTGCAACCAAGCGTATTTGCCACCTTTCTCAAAGGAAGGTCTCAAATTGTTTACAAAATTTATAAGTTCTTTCATAAACTTCCTCCTTATGCCATTTCTTTAATCATGGTAGCAATACCATTGGAAACAATATTCTGAACGTCGATCTTTGAAGGGCAGACATACTCGCAGAGAGCGAGGTCCTCTTCAATGACCTCATATATGCCAAGCTGCTCCATCTTGTCAATGTCATTTGCAAGTATGGCCTTGAGCAGATATACAGGGTAGATGTCCATTGGAACAACCTTTTCATAGAGGCCTGTTACAACAAAGGCTCTCTTTCCTCCGTTGAGGTTGGCATCCATATTGTACTTCTTTCCAGGTGTGAGCCATGAGAAGTATGAACGCTGTACGCTGAACTTGCCCGGACGGAAAGGTTTACACCATCCGAACGCTTCATAATAATCACCCTCGAGAATTGCGGTGAACTGGAAATCGTAGTATCCGAGAGAGCCCTGGAAGCCAACATTCTTTCCTGTAAGTACGTTACCGCTTATGTATCTTGTGTCAACGTGCTGGCCGCATACCTGGCCTCCGTCATTCACGAACATTGAAGCCAGAGCCTCAACGCATACGCCGGGGAGAACCTTTACATAGCAAGGATTGCTTGCCTGCGGACCTGCAACGGCTATTGTTCTTGCAACGTCATATATGCCCTTGTTGAAAAGGCGTCCTATTGCAGCCAGGAGGTTAGGATTGATTGTCCATACCACCTCGCCCTTTCCAATAGGTGAAATGTGGTTGATCTGTACGCCCACATTACCTGCAGGGTGAGGTCCTTCAAAGGCATATACCTTTACACCGTTGAGCTTTGCAAGCACTGATGACTCGCCTGCCACTCCTATATAAACCTCGCCTTTGGTAAGTTTTCTGATAGCGTCAACACCTGTCTGTATGTCCTGAACATCACTTGCAAGAGTGAAGTTGTAGTCAGGAGCCAGCGGTGCTGAATCGAAAGCCGAAACGAAAATGGCCTTAGGTGTATCCGCCGGATTGGCAACGATACCGTAAGGTCTCTGGATAATAGCCGGCCATAGGCCGCTTGAGAGCAATGCCTTCACGATCTCTTCCCTTGAGAGTTTTGAAGGAGTTCCCTTTGCAAACTGCAAATACTCGGTTACAGCATCCTGCCTGATGCGGATTTCAAGAAGCTTTCTCTTCTCTCCGCGTACGATTGCCTCAACTGTACCGCTGCAAGGTGAAGTGAAACATACATCCTGATGGAACTTGTCAATGAACACAACGGATCCCGCCTGAACCTTGTCACCTTCCTTAACCATAAGTTTTGGAACAAGGCATCTGAAATCGGTAGGTTTCATCACAATTACACCAGGAGCAGGTTCCTGCCCCATCTTCAAAGCTGCCGCACCCGCCATTGGGATGTTCAGTCCTTTGTGTAATCTTACTTGATTCAACATTGATTTTAGTTTATAATTATTAGAAATTAATTCGAATTTCCATAAAAATCGTAATCTGCAAAGATAATCAATATCCTTCTAAAAGATAATTTTGAAATGTTCTTTTTGCTTTTTAGTTTTGCCACGTTATGGAAGAGAAAAAAGAGTTGATATTCGAGGGGTTGAACAGCGCGCAGGCAAGTGCGGTTGAGAATTTCGAGGGCCCTTGCCTGATCATTGCCGGAGCCGGCAGCGGAAAGACAAAAGTTCTTACTTGCAGGATAGCTAACATCATACAGCACGGCGTTCCGCCAGAGCAGATACTGGCGCTCACTTTCACCAACAAAGCCGCCCGGGAGATGCGCCAGAGGATAACTGCGGCCGTTGGCAGGAAACTTACATACAATCTTCTTGCCGGCACTTTCCACTCCATTTTCATCAAATTCCTCAGGGACGAGTCCGAACTCATAGGTTTTCCAAAGGACTTCACCATATATGACACTTCCGACAGCAAGGCTCTGATAAAGGCATGCATAAAGGAACTTCAGCTGGATGACAAGATATACAAACCGGCTGACGTGCTCAGCAGGATTTCCAAGGCGAAAAACAATCTTGTTACATATCAGGCGTATGCGAACAACACAAGCGCCATCCAGGCCGACAAGGCTTCCAAGAGACCTCTGCTCTATCAGGTTTACGAGTTGTACGCCCGGAAGTGCAGGCAGAACGGTGCAATGGACTTCGACGACATCCTGCTTTACACCAACATCCTGTTCCGTGACCACGAAGATGCACTCGAACGCATCGGTTCCAGATTCCGCTACATTCTTGTTGACGAGTATCAGGACACCAACTTTGCGCAGTACATAATAGTTAAGAAACTGGCCTCCTTCCACCACAACATAGCGGTTGTAGGCGATGATGCACAGAGCATATACTCATTCCGTGGCGCGCGGATAGAGAACATCATAAACTTCAGGAAGGACTACCCTGACTGCAGCGAGTACAGACTCGAGCAGAACTATCGCAGTACAAAGACAATAGTGAATGCGGCAAACTCCGTGATATCCCACAACCGCATGCAGCTGAAGAAGACCTGCTTTTCAAAAGGAGATGAAGGCGAGCTCATAGAGCTGCTGGGGGCTTACACGGAGAAGGAGGAGGGTATGATGGTGGCTTCATCCATCGCCAGTGCAATATACAGAAGCAGAGAGCCTTACAGCCACTTTGCCATCCTGTACCGCACCAATGCGCAGAGCCGCGTCATAGAGGAGGAACTGCGCCGCAGGAACATGCCTTACCGCATCTACGCCGGCCACTCCTTCTATGAAAGGCAGGAAATCAAGGACATGATTGCCTACATAAAGCTCATTGTGAACCCGCGTGACAACGAGTCATTCCGTAGAATAATAAATTTCCCTGCCAGGGCGATAGGTGATACAACCCAGGAGAAACTCATGGCTGCTGCAGGTGCGGCAGGAGTCTGCGCAATGGAATTCATCTTCCGCGATGCCAGGAACAAGGAGAAGCCCGGAGCCGCAATGATTGCAGCCGGCATAAAGGAAGCCACAGCGAGGAAGATAATGGATTTCGCCAGGAACATCGTTGAGCTGCGAAGCAGGCTTCTGACCGAAGATGCCTACGCCATGGCCGGTGAGATTGACAGCAGATTCGGCATAATTGCATCGCTCAAGGCTGAAAACACCATAGAATCCGAGTCCAGGGCCGAGAACATTGAGGAGCTTTTCAATTCCATACAGGATTTCGTTGACAACGGGCAGGAGGAGAATGACGAACTCGTGGCACAGGGATACGAACCTGTATTGGTAACACTTGATATGTACCTGCAGAACGTTTCGCTCATAAGCGATCTGGATGTGGATGATGAAAAGCAGCAGGACTGCATCTCCCTTATGACCGTACACTCTTCCAAAGGTCTTGAATTCGAGCACGTTTACATTATGGGAATGGAGGAGAACCTATTCCCGGGCCAGGCTGCGGTAAGCATGTTGGCATATGCGGACAATACTGAGCTGGAAGAGGAAAGGCGTCTGTTCTACGTTGCGCTCACACGCGCAAAGAAAGATGTGAAACTCTCATACGCCCATCAGCGTAAGAAATACGGAGAAACCGTTTCAAATTCTCCGAGCCGTTTCATAAAGGAGATAGATCCGGAATACGTTTCAAACCCTATACCGGATTACGAGCGCGAGCTGTCCACGGATTATGCCTCACGCTCCACATCCATCCATCGCAGTACATCAAGTGCTTCCACAAAGCCCTCCTTCACAGCCCGTGACATGTTCTCAACACCTCGCGGCAGCAAGCCTGTGCAAACGAATGTTCCGCAACAGAGAAGCGCACCGGGTGCTGCAAAGAACTTCCTGGCGGATTCGCCTGCAAAAATAAAGACAGGGCAGACCGTGGAACACCCGAGATTCGGCATAGGAAAAGTGCTTTCCCTTGAAGGAGACATAATGGGCAGGAAAGCCATAGTACAGTTCAGCGACGGCAGCACCAAGACCCTGGTGCTGGCCTACGCCAAACTTAGAATTGTTCAGTAATCAGAAACGGAATCCGATTGTAAGATAAACCTTGCTTCTTCCCCAGTCTGTGTGTCCTCCCGGTGCCTCCGCCATATCATACAGGGAGAAGACTTCCTCCTGCTTGGTAAGATATCTCTGGTACGTTGCGTCAATGAAGAAGCCGTTTGGAGAAGCCCAGCCAAGGCCAAGGGAACCGATTGAGAAATTATCCTCAACACCGGCATAATCCTTCTTCACAGCTGTGGAATAATTCTGATAACCGGCTCTCACGCTGATATTTCCAGGGAAAGTGACCTCGGCGCCTGCTCTGAAAACGCTTCTGGAGGTGCAGTAGTCATTGATAAGTGCGTTTTCATAATCAAAGAGCGATGTATTGTTGTTTCTATCCGAGAGTTTCATTGTAGAATAATCCTCCATCTGATAGTCAACGCTTATCACAGCCATCTTGGCAATGGTGAGGGCGGCACCCGCATTCCATTTGAAAGGAGAGCGGAGTCTGTAGTCAAAACTCTGTAGAGGTGATTTTCTATGATAGGCATCACCATCCGAGAAGCTGCTGCTCATACCCATTTCAGAATCTTCCGTGAGCCACATCCATGTTGGAGTCTGAATGGAAGCGCCGAATCTCAGTTCCGGGATCGGGGTGTAGATGATACCCACTTTAAGATTCACTCCACTGCCAGTGGTGCGTTGTGAAAAAGATTGGGTGAAAGAGCTCAATTCCGACTCACACGCAGCCTTGTCCGTTGGAACCTCCGTATAGTCATTGCTCTGTTTGTAGTATAAAGTCTGCAAGCCTATGTTGGCTCCAAGATAAACCATATTGTCAATGTTTATAGAGCAGTTCAGGTCAGCCTCATAATGATACCCTCTCTGATATGAATGGTAGTACTGGTCAACAGGGGAGGCCAGATAGATTTCCCTGCTCCTTTGGTCCAGATTCTCTGTTGCAGCAAAATAATCGAAGTCTGAATCAGGAAGCGGATCCATAAGGAATGTCTTGTAGGCAAGGACGCCGTTCCACGGAGCATCGGTATAGAATGCATTGTCTGATTCAAGAACGGACTTGTCTATTCCCTGGCACTGCATGGCCACCGCCTGCAGCCAGCTGCTTCCAACGGCATGGCCCCTGGCTGACTGAGCGCTGCTGAAGTCCTTCATTCTGTTGAATACAAGTCCGAATGAAATGCTTCTTATTCCTGAATGATCAAGGTTCACGCTTCCCAGATATCCCACATTGGCAATATTGAGATTGGTTCTGTCATCATTGGCCCTGCTGCTGGCATAAAGGGTGCTTGAATTGGCGAATGTGAGTGCAGGTGTTATTGACAACTCATTGTAATCGTTCACTGCGGAACCGGCAGGATTGAGCCATACCGAGCCCATATCACCGCCTAATGCCGTGAATGCGTTTCCCATTGCAACGCTTCTTGCTGTACCGTCGGGATTCTGTGCGCTGAACCTGTATGCATCCCACAAACCCTGGGCTTTTGCACCTGGGACAGCGGATACTGCAAAAGCTGCAAATGCTATTAAAGTCCTTTTTAAAATATTTCTCTTCATGGTTCAAGTTTTTCAGTTGGTAATTGAACAAAAGTTTGAAGACGCTCTTGGGATTCTATCTGCGTCTTCCACCGCCGCCACCGCCTGATGAGCGGGGTGCCGAGTAAGCGCCGCCACCGGAATGTGAAGGTGATGAGAAACCTCCGCCACCTGTTCTTCTGTATTGTGATCCACCGCTGTTTCCGCTGTTATTGTAGGTGTTGCTGTTGTTGTAAATTGTGCTGCTGCGCTGACGGCTGCCGTTATTTGAATTGTAGTTGCTGCTTGAGCTTGAACTTGTGCTGGTGCTTGAATTCGAGTTAGAGCGTCCTTTTGTATAACTGCTGCCTGATGTGTTGCCGCTTGATCTTCCAACACTTCCGGTCCTTCTGTAACTTGTAGTACCGCCGGTATTGCCGTGAGTATAGTCGTACAGACGCTCCTTGTCCATATTATGGTCATTTCTTATGTTTGCGGAATAAGACCTGGTATTCGAATTGGAATACGCATTGCGTGAATATGAACTGTTTGTACGCCTTGCCGTACCCGAATTCCCCCTGATATAGGTGGAACCGGCTGTTGCACGCCCGTATCTGGAGCCGCCTGAAATGCCGCCACCTCCCCAGGATGATGAAGTTCTTGATACATGTCTGGCTTCACGCACATGCACAGGAACTATTATTGCAGGTCTCCAAGGGTTGTAAGGGTAGTATGGATGATACCAAGATCCCGGCCACCAAGGGTCATGCCAGTATGGACCTATATGAATGCTTATGTATGGTCTTGGCCACCAAGGATCCCAATACGGGTCCCAGAACGGATCCCAGAACGGATCCCACCACCTGTAACTGTATGAATACCACCAGGGATTGTAATTGAGGTAGTTGTTCACCACGGTCACATTCACTGGCTTTTCATACTTTTCCTTGTCGAACTGTCTGAGTTTCATTTCATAGCTGTCCGGCGCCGGAACGTATGTGGAATCATTGAGATATTCAGCCAGAGAATCCGGAAGTTGATGCAATTCATTCCGTTCCTGTACGGACGAGCTGCCCGCGCCTGTTCCGGCACTTGCACTCGAAGCTTTCTGAGCCATTCTTTCAGAACGCCCGTAAATTCCATTCACATAAGAAGTTGATGAAGCATTGTACGTAGCGCAACCATAGAAAATTATCGTAGCCAGAGCGCACAAAGACATTTTGTAAAATGTTGTGAACTTTTTCATGATTTTAACCTCCTGTGCTTGATTTATTTTGTACTTTTGCAATTCAAATTGATTTGTACAAACCTAAACAAAAATTATACCAAAAACAATCGTATATGGCAAAAGAGGTAACGAACAGGGAAGATAACTACTCCCAATGGTACAATAATCTGGTTGTTAAGGCGGATCTGGCAGAGCAGTCCGCAGTAAGAGGATGTATGGTAATCAAGCCTTACGGCTATGCAATATGGGAGAAGATGCATGACCAGTTGGACAGGATGTTCAAGGAAACAGGTCACGTGAACGCATATTTTCCATTGTTCATTCCAAAATCCTTCCTGAGCAAGGAAGCCGAGCACGTTGAAGGCTTCGCAAAGGAATGTGCTGTTGTAACACACCACAGGCTCATGACCAATCCGAACGGTCCAGGCGTTGTGGTTGACCCTTCAGCCCGTCTTGAGGAGGAACTGGTTGTCAGACCAACATCGGAAACCATCATCTGGAATACATACAAGAACTGGATAACTTCATACAGGGATCTCCCTATCCTTTGCAATCAGTGGGCCAACGTAGTACGCTGGGAAATGAGGACAAGGCTTTTCCTGCGTACGGCCGAATTCCTCTGGCAGGAAGGCCATACGGCACATGCAACCAGAGAGGAAGCAATGGAGGAAGCCAGCAGAATGATAAACGTTTACGCCAAATTTGCAAGGGAATACATGAGTCTTCCTGTTGTTGTTGGAACCAAGAGTGAGACCGAACGTTTCGCAGGAGCTCTTGACACTCTCTGCATTGAGGCTATGATGCAGGATGGCAAGGCTCTCCAGGCAGGCACCTCGCATTTCCTCGGACAGAACTTTGCAAAGGCCTTTGACGTGAAATTCTCAAGCAAGGAAGGAACCCTTGATTATGTCTGGGCTACTTCATGGGGCGTTTCAACACGTCTTATGGGCGCTCTTATTATGGCTCACTCCGACAATAACGGCCTGGTGCTGCCACCGAAACTCGCTCCTATACATGTTGTAATGGTTCCAATCTTCAAGACCGCCGAAGAGAATGTGGCTATCATAGAGAAAATGGAAGCCCTCAAGAAGGAACTCGAGGCCAGAGGACTCACAGTGAAGATAGATAACAGAGATACCGTAAGAAGCGGTTTCAAGTTTGCAGAATGGGAGCTCAAGGGTGTTCCTGTAAGAATTGCCATAGGTCCAAGGGACATGCAGAATGGCACAGTTGAGATAGCAAGAAGAGATACGCTCACAAAGGAATCGATGAGCATCGATGCCTGTGTGGAGCACATTGTTGCCCTCATGGACGAAATCCAGAAGAACATATACGCAAAGGCGCTTGACTACCGTGCAAGCAAGACCGTTAAGGTTGATACTTGGGATGAGTTCAAGCAGAAGATAGAGGAAGGCGGTTTCCTTCTCTGTCACTGGGATGGTACGGCGGAAACCGAGGAAAAAATCAAGGAGGAGACAAAGGCAACCATCCGTTGTATTCCTATGGATTCATTCGTATGCGAAGAGGAAGGCAAGTGCGTTTACAGCGGCAAGCCTTCAAAGCGCAGAGTCATTTTTGCAAGAGCTTATTAATTCTAAACTTATATAACCTATATGGACGCAGACCCGTGTAACCAGAACCGGATTCTTTCAACACTTACAACCAAAGCCAGTACCAAGGCGATAGTATTTGACAAAACACTTGAAGCCTTCAATCTGCTCAAGGAGATTCTGGGAGAAATGAGCAATGATTTGAACGAACTCATAGAGGACCAGCAACTTGAAGTTGCAGAGCGCAGACTCAGGCTCGAATACAGAGACCGTGGAAAATTCGAGGCCGAACTCAAATTTGCGGATGATGTCCTTGTATTCAGCATGCACAGCGATGTGTTTCAGTTCGACAGGGACAGCACAGTATGGAAATATCCATACGCCAAGGACAACAAACTAAACTCATACTGCGGTATTGTGAACGTTTACAACTTCCTGTCAGACTCAATGAAGTACAGCAGGAACGAAGACCTTGGATATCTGGTTGCCAGACTGTTCGTAAACAGGGAGAACAAGTTCTTCGTTGAAGGCAAGAGGCAGAAAAGGAAGAGAGTGTCCGAGTTCGGAAAATACGAGCTCACCCGCGAGGAACTGGTTTCTTTTGTAGAGGCTGCCGTGGAGTATACACTGTCATTCGACTTGCTGGTACCTCCGTTCGATATTGTCAAGGTTGCATCCGTGGATCAGATAAATGCAAAGATTGAAAGTTCCAAGATGATGACCGGCAAACGTATGGGTTACAAATACAATTCGGATGACGTTCTTGACAACGAATGACAGATTAAAAAAAAAATGCTGAAAAGATGAAAAACCTGATCAAAATTCTGTTGACCGTAATGATTTTGGCATCCTGTGCCAGTTCTGCCAGCGCACAGTTCTGGTCCAGAAAGAAGAACAAGCCCGCAGAGGACAGTGTTTTTGTTTCCGGCCTGAATGATGAGCAGGAACTTATCAGGTCTCTTGTTGCACGTTACGCAATTCCTACAATCCAGTACGAACCGGTTATACCGCCAAAGTTCTGGAAATGTGGAATAATGAACCAGTTGGGATTTTCGCAGGTTGCTCTTTCCAACTGGGCCGCCGGTGGATCCAACTCACTGGCATTCAATGCATACGTCAACGCAACTGCAAATTACAACAAGGGAAATGTAAGCTGGGAGAACAGGCTGCAGACTGCTTACGGATTCATTGAATCCGCAAAGGACGGTCACAGGAAAAGTGATGACCGGCTCATAATAGACAGCAAGTTCGGATACAGGGCCATAAAGGACGTGTATATGTCAGCCTCATTCAACTTCAGTTCCCAGTTCACTCCGGGATATGACTACCCTTCCGGTGAAAATGCAAGACTTGTATCAAGATTCATGGCGCCGGCTTACTTCAAGCTCGGTTTAGGTATGGAGTACAAGAAAGGCACATGGCTTTCCTTGAACTTCTCACCTCTCACTGCCGGAGCAACCGTTGTCACCGATAAGGACTTGAGAAAGAAATACGGTAACGAAATCGATGAAGAGATAAGATACCAGCTCGGTGCTCAGTTTGACATGAGAAACAGCTTTGTAATAGCAAAGGGCTTCAAGATAAGCTCCGCCCTTACCCTGTTCTCGGACTACAGGTACAAGCCAAAGAATTTTCAGGTCAAATGGGATTTCCTGACCGAGCTGCAGTTCAATAAATATTTCTCTACTATTCTGAATATAAATCTGTTATATGATGACAACGTAAAGAATATAGAGAAGGATGAAATCACCGGCCTTGATGTGATCCGAGGACCGAAACTCCAGCTGATGGAGGTGCTCAGCGTTGCATTCACATATACGTTCGGAGCATATTCAAGGTAATGCTTTATAAGTTCAGGAAGAATATAGAACGAATTCTGGCTTTGCAAAGCCTTTCCGGCCCCGAAGCCGGAATTCTTGTCTGTGTAAGCGGAGGGCCGGATTCAATGGCCATGCTTGACCTTATGCGTCAGTGCACATCCTTGAAAATTGCTGCGGCCCACGTGAACTTCCATCTTCGTCCTGTAGAATGTGACAAAGACCAGAAACTCGTTGAAGAATACTGCAAGCTCCACAATATTGAACTGCATGTCAAGCATTTCAACACATTGAAATATGCCAGAAACAAAGGCATATCCGTTGAAATGGCAGCCCGCGAACTTCGCTACTCCTGGTTTGAGGAACTCAGGCAGTCTCTTGGCTTTACATTCATTGCAGTTGCACACAATGCAAACGACAATGCTGAAACTCTTCTCCTCAATCTCACAAGGGGCACAGGACTGCGCGGAATATGCGGAATGAAATGGAACGGCGGCACTTGCTCAGGAATTATCAGGCCATTGCTCGGTACTGAAAGAAAATCCATCACAGATTACCTCAACAATCACGGCATCAAGTATACAGTGGACAGCACCAACGCTTCCAACGATTACAAGAGAAACAAACTGCGCAATTCCGTCTTCCCTCTTCTGAAGGAAATGAACAGTTCCATCATTGCCACAATGAACTCCAACGCAGCCAATTTCAATGCAGCAATGGAAGTTCTAGACGGCCTGCGCCCCCGGATCCTTGAAAGGATAAGCATCAATTCACTTGAAGAATATATAAGCAGAGCTTACCATACCAACGCAACTGCCCGCCCGGAGTGCAACACCCGCACCCATAGGATTGCCGGTTTCACATATCTGGCATTGAAGGACATCTTTGCAGGAGCCATGGATATAAAGGAACTCACCCAGGAAAGGGGCTGGAAGTTCTGGCTTCACGAGTGGATCTCCAGTTTCGGAGCGAATTCCTCCCAATCCTCTGAACTTGCCGCAATGATTGAATCGGAACAGGCCAGAAGCGCTCCCGGACGAATGGAATTTCCGGAGCATATTGCCATAGTTGAGAGAGGTTTCATAAAAGTTTTCAAAGCCGGCGCCCCCTCACTCACCACACAGGTGAGCATAGAGGACAAAGGAACGCACTACAGAGCCACATTCCGGGGAAGTCTCCCTTTGGAGTTCAGGAAAGGCATATCGCCATACATAATAAGAAC
The DNA here is from genome assembly GCF_056211015.1 of Candidatus Egerieousia sp. Taxonomy (NCBI): domain Bacteria; kingdom Pseudomonadati; phylum Bacteroidota; class Bacteroidia; order Bacteroidales; genus Candidatus Egerieousia; species Candidatus Egerieousia sp. The sequence continues at coordinate 6,377 of NZ_JBAELF010000123.1, read as the reverse complement.
TCCCCACCCGGGCGATAGTTTCACGGCATTCGGCCGCAACAGCGGCAGGAAAAGCATCTCCAACTATTTCACCAATCTCAAGATTGAAACCGTTCTTAAACCCATCATGCCGCTGATATGTATTGATGACGGGATTGCTGCCGTTGCAGGCATAGAGATTTCCAACAAGTTCAAGATTTGATTGACTATCGCAGGTAGGAAATGGAATTAGGACCTTCATGGCACAGCAGGTCCAGTATGGACAAGTTCGGGATGAAGCCGTGCCTGGCGCTGAATACCTGCCAGTACTCTCTGTTCAGCCCCCATTCCTCAAGAAGACTCGGTCCCTTGTATTTAGGATTGATTCTGGTGCGCAGGTCAAGCATGCCCTCAGGCACTTTTTCAATATATTCCTCAGTAAAATAAATTTTCTTCTCCACTCCTGTCAGTTTGAGGCAGAGTTCAAGGATGCTTGTGTTCAGTTCAAGCAGAGAAGCAGGTCCGGTGTTCAGAATATCAAAGAAATAGTCCTTGTAGTAATCAAAGAAAGGTGTGAGACCGTAGGCCGAAGTGATTGCAATCCTGTGCTGATGCAGCCAAGCCTTTGAATAGTCCGGTCCTATAAATTTGATTGGCAGATGATGTGTCTTTCCCTCATCTGCACCCATACCCCTCCTTACAGGAAGATTCAAGGCAAGCAACCCGCCCTCAGCATAAATGTGAGTACGGGTTCTGTATGTCTGTTTCTGAAAATTCTCCTGGCTCTCAACATATACGCAATCCGCTTTAAGAATTGCAGCAAAATACTCCAGAGGAGGAAAATAAGCGGTTGAGAGCAGAACGCTGTTCACAGCTATTTGTCTTTCTTGCGAGGACGTATGATTCCTCTGTTGCTGGCCTTGATGAAATCAAGTATTATACGCTTCTCATTGCTCTGAGGGAACTCCTCCTCAAGCTTCCTGCAAGCCTGGGTGGTATTGAGATTGCTGTTGTATATCACATCGTAAATGGCCTTGATATTGTCTATCTGCTCAGAGGTAAAGCCTCTTCTGCGCAGACCTACAATGTTGATGCCTTCAAAAAGAATAGGATGCGCACCTGCTGCCATAACAAATGGAGGAACATCCTGGCCAATCAGGGATCCGCCGCCAATCATTGCGTGCATTCCAACCTTAGTGAACTGATGAGCCATTGAGTTTCCTCCAAGAATAGCCCAGTCATCAATGTCGGTTTCACCGGCAAGTCCGCAGAAACTTACTATTATACAGTTTTTTCCAATCTTGCAGTCATGAGCAACGTGGGCGTAAGCCATGATGAGGGTGTTGTCATCAACGGTGGTGATGCCCTTTCCGCTGGCTTCAGTGCCGCGGTGAACCGTTGCACACTCGCGGATTGTCACATTGTTACCTATCTTCACGTAGGAAACCTCGCCCTTGAACTTCAAATCCTGAGGTACTCCTCCTACAACTGCGCCCGGGAAAACCTTGCAATTGTTGCCCATGGTAACATAATCATATATGGTAGCATGAGGCCCTATAACGCAATTGTCACCTATTTCAACATTCTCCGCAATGTATGAGAACGGCTCGATTTTTACATTTTTTCCTATTCTGGCATTAGGATGTACGAATGAATTGATATATTCTGCCATATCTTTAATATTATTCTGATTTTCTTGCTATTTGAACTGTCAGGTCACCGCTGCATACCAGGGTGTCGCCAACAAAAGCCTCGCCGTGCATGGTAACCATTTTATGTCTTGGCTCCTCGGGAACTGTAAGACGGCACACGAGCACATCTCCGGGAACAACCTTGCCCCTGAATTTCACCTTGTCAACCTTTGTGAAGTAGCTGGTAAACAACTGAGGATCTTCAACGTACTTTCTGGCAATGAGAACTCCGCCTATCTGCCCCATTGTCTCTATGATAAGCACTCCCGGCATCACAGGTTCACCAGGGAAATGTCCCTTGAAGTAATATTCCTTCTCAGAAACCATTTTCTCTCCTATAATGTAATTGTCCCCGATTTCCGAAATTCTGTCTGCAAAAAGGAAAGGCGGACGCTGCGGCAGCATTTCCTTTATGGCTTCACCGCTGAAAATCGGTTCATCAGCAGGATTGAAATATGGGATGTCCAGTTCTTTCATAATCATTTCATCAATGAATGTCTGTATGCCTCCCTTATCATTCTGGCAACCTGGGTGTTGATGCTGTGTCCGCTCTTGTATCCTATGATCTTTGCGCGTACCGGAACCCCTACCAGTGAGAAATCGCCCATGATGTCAAGAAGTTTGTGTCTTGCGCACTCGTTGGTGAATCTCAGTTCCAGATGATTGAGATAACCTTCAGGCGCTCTTTCCAGGCTCTTCACATTGAATATGTTGGCCAGCCTGTCCAGTTCCTCCTGAGGCACCGGATGCTCCACAATCACTATTGCATTGTCAAGGTCACCGCCCTTTATGAGGTTGAGTTTGAAAAGCGGCTCTATTTCATGGAAGAAGACAAAAGTTCTGCAAGGCGCAATGTCCGTTACGAAATTTGTGTTTCTGTTATATCTTGCGTACTGGTTTCCAAGCACTTTTGAATTGAAATCCAGCATAAGGTCAATCGAGAAATCATCGTCCGGAAGCAAGGTGACCTCAGACCCTGATTCGTTGGTATAAGTGATTTTCTTCTTGAGAACGAATATCTTCCTGGGGGCAGGCTGTTCCTTGATACCGGCGGCTACGAACTGTTCCATATAAGGCTTTGCACTGCCATCGAGAATAGGAACTTCCTGGGTGTCAATGTCAATGAGGGCATTGTCTATCTGAAGGCCGCTGAGCGCCGCCATCAGATGCTCGAGTGTGGAGATCTTGACTTCACCTTTCTCAAGTGTTGTACCCCTTGCTGTTGTGGTTACATAATCCACAGTGGCATCGATTATTGCATCATCTCCAAGATCAACCCTTCTGAACTTGATACCATGGTCCACCGGAGCCGGATTGACTGTCATTGTAACTTTCCTGCCCGTGTGAAGGCCCTTTCCGCAGAAAGTGCAGGCCGCTTTCAATGTATGCTGTTTCGTGTACATTTCCTATTTATGTATTTCTTTTTCAAGGGCATCAAGCCTTGCTGTAAGTTCACTGTAGAATTCCGGCATGTTCTTGAACAGAGCGTATGCCTTCATATAAACCTTGTGGTCTATTGCAGGGGATCCGAGCAGGATCTGACCAGGTTTCCTCACGTTGTTGGTAAGGCCTGTCTGAGCCGCCATCGTGGTGTTGTCGGCAACTGTAATATGACCTGCGAGGCCGGTCTGACCGCCGAACATGCAATGTTTGCCAACCTTTGTTGAGCCTGCAACTCCGCACATTGCAGCCATCACGGTGTCCTCCCCTATTTCAACATTATGCGCAATCTGAACAAGATTGTCAACCTTTGCGCCCCTGCGGACTATAGTGGAGCCCATGGTTGCCCTGTCAACCGTTGTATTCGCTCCTATTTCAACATCATCCTCTATTATCACGTTCCCGGTCTGAGGAATCTTCTTGTAATGACCTTCATCTGTTGGAGCGAATCCGAAACCATCGGCACCTATCACGCAGTTCGCATGCAATATGCAGTTGTTTCCTATCTTGCAACCGTCATATATCTTCACACCCTGATAGAGAATCACATTCTCTCCTATCTCCACGTTGGCGCCTATGTAAACCTGCGGATATATCTGGCTTCCGGCTCCGACCCTGGAGCGTTTTCCTATGCACGCGAATTCCCCTACGTAAACGCCCTTGCCAATCTTTGCGCTGAAAGCTATAGAGCTCCTCCAGCTTCTGCCGCTCCTCTTTGCCGCCTTGAGCGAGTTGAGAAGATCAAGCAGGGAAGCAACCGCACTGTATGCATCATCCACCAGAATGAGGGTTGGCTCATACTTGTAATCAGGTTTGTAGAAACTTCTGTTAAGAATTATTACGCTTGCCTTGCAAGAATACAGATACTGCTCGTACTTGGGATTGGCAAGAAAGCAGATATTGCCTTTCTTTCCGTATTCTATCTTGTTGACGGACGACACTTTGGTCATAGGGTCACCCACTATCTCACCATTGAACTGGGCGGCTATCCTCTCCGCTGTTACTTCCATAAAACTTCCGGTTTGTTATCAACTCAAGTTTCGCAAGTATTCAATCTGCTGATTCCAGGAAATTCATGCGATGCCTGCGAAACTTTTTCCACCGCACTTTCCCGATGTTTTCCATAATTTACAAAGATAACAAATTATGGCAAATACACAAACACCTTTGGTTTCACATCCTCAACCTCCTTGCCGGATCTGATTACGGACATTATGCCGGAAAAATGGTAACTGAGCGTTCTGCTTACCTCCTCGTCCGGAAAGTCCTCTGGATGCCTGACACACAGTGCCGCAATACCACAGGCAACAGGCCACATCTGCCGTAATAGAATACCGGCTTGTTCCGATGTCAGACCATAGCCCTGCCTGACCGAACCCAGACACTCCCTTGCAATACTTTCTGCAATCTCAGGTCGGGCATCCTTACCAAGAAAGAGCATCTGGAAAACATTCGGTTCCTCCTTTGCAAAGGCTACGAGCCTCAAGCCGAATTCCTTGAAAGCAGGGAAATAATCCGTGACACCTTTCATCCTGTTGGTAAAGATCCTTTCCGCTGCCGAGCGTACGGCATCCACAACCTCATTCATATCCTTGAACATCGTGAACATAGGGCTGGACGATGTGCCGAGCTCCTTTCCCAGAGCTCTGGCACTGATTCCCTCGAATCCGTTAACCCTCACTATCCGGAGGCCGGCGTCAACTATGTCTTCCTTTGAGAATCTTGGTTGTCTTGGCATAAATCGAACAAGTGTTATATAACGCAGTACAAAGATATAATCAAATCCCTGAAAAATAAAATAACAAGTGTAAGATAACAAGTGTTACATTATAAAAATTATTATATCTTTGCAGGCATTATTCGCAAAAACAGTATGAATTGGACAATAATCATAATTGAGACAGCGCATTGGTGCTGATACACGCCTGATGACATCGCTGTTGAACAACTGTATTTTTGCCGTTACTGATACTTTATGAAACTGATAGACAAATACTTGCTTTCTGATTACAGCGACTGCATTTCCAAAAGGATAAAGCCGGGGGAACCGCTAACGCCTGACTGCATCCTTGAGGCGATGTTCTGCAATTTTCCCAAGCCCATAGAGTGGCTCTTCAAATTGCGGAATGCTTTGGTAAAGCCCTTTGGGTTTCAGGAAGGTGGTGGATTCCGGAAAGGGCTGGCAGGAGGCTTCTGTTACTACCGTAGTGAAATTCAATAATTTCCTTGGCAAAATATATTTCATTTATATTATGGAAACGAAAAGATTGAATCTCAGGCCCTGGCGCGAATCGGACGCGGAGGTGCTGTTCAAATATGCCTCTGACCCGGATATGGGACCGCGGGCAGGATGGCCACCGCACAAGTCGGTGGAGGAAAGCCTTGATATTATACGGACCGTTTTCAGCGGTGAAGGTATGTGGGCTATTGAGTTGAAGGAGACATCGGAGCTTATAGGCAGCATCGGATATCTAATCTCCGGGGAGAGCAATTTAAGCATAGGGGTTACTGATGCGGAAATAGGCTACTGGATTGCCAGGCCTTATTGGAATCAAGGTCTTTGCACCGAAGCACTTGAGGCTGTCATCAACTATTGTTTCAACGTAAAAGGCTTTTCCGTCCTCTGGAGTGACTATTTCCCTGATAATCCAGCCTCCGGCAGGGTTATGGAGAAATGCGGGTTCGTTGATACAGGCAAGGAAACGCTATGCCCCGATCTTGAAATCGGTGGCGACAAACCTGTAAGAGTAATGAGACTTGATTATGCGATATGAATAAACGATTTACATTCAACACAATCGCTCTTTTCACCAGAGCCAACAAACCAATCGTAGATTTCTATACAAAAGTGTTCGGATTCACTACCGATTGGGATGGAGTCCAGCCGAATGTAGAGATGAGGCTTGACAATATGCGCATCCTTCTTTTTCCGCGCATAGAATTTGAAAAGATGGTGTCAAGATCTTTCACCTATTCTGAAGACATCAACGGAACGATGGAAATTTCATTGGATGTGCCTGCTTTTGCTGATGTTGACAGGGAATTCAAACTCGCTGTCGAAGTGGGTGCCAAGCCTGTTCTTGAGCCGACGACCGAACCCTGGGGCCAGCGTACCTGCTATATTGCGGACCCGGACGGAAATCTCATCGAAATTTCTTCATTTAACTCTTGACTCGTACCCTACGGCAGTATATATCTTTGCAGGCGTTAACAATCAGTGCACAGATGTTATGAACAACAATCGTTTGAAAATCGGGGAGTTCTCACGCCTTGGCAGAGTCACGGTAC
>NZ_JBAELF010000122.1:0-5291 GCF_056211015.1 Candidatus Egerieousia sp. | reverse complement strand
GTTGACAAGGATTTCCTTGCAAAGGCAACTCCTGACAACGGGGTTCTTTGCTGCCTGGGACAGAAGAAATTCAAGGCAAGTGATGTAATGAAATACAACACTCATGCAATAGATGCTTTCATATCTGTTGGCAACAGGTCTCTGAAACTTGTCCGTGACAGAAAATCGCCTGTGTTTGATATCAGCGGACTGGATTCTCTTCCACAGGTTGGCATAATTTACGGATATGGCGGAGACTCGTCACTGCCATTGCAGTCTTTCATGGATGCAGGCTTCAGCGGAGTGGTTCTGGCCGGTGCCGGAATGGGAAATTTCCATCGCTGTGTAATGAAGAAAGCACTGGAGGCAAAGGAGCGCGGAATGATGATTGTACGGTCATCAAGGATTCCTTTCGGTGGGGTTTACACCGAGCAGGGAGAAGTTGATGACTACAAGTATGGTTTCGTTGCCGCCAACGGCCTTTCTCCGCAGAAGGCCCGCATACTTCTCATGCTGGCCCTCAGCGTGACAAACAATGTTGAGCGCATCCGTGGTTTCTTTTTAGAAGCTGACAATTGAACTAAAGACCTCTGATGGTCTTTGCCACGTTTATAAGATGGTCCGCTATACGTTCCGTATCCGAGGACAGTTCCATATACTGGGCACCGGTGTTTGCGTTGCAGATACCCTTGCCCATTCTTTCTATATGGCTGTCTTCCATTGCCTTGGTGAAAGTGTCAATCTGTTCCTCTATTTCATTCGCCTGTTCAAGTGCGTGCTGGTTGCCTGTTGTATAAGCCAATATGGTCTTTTCATACAATGAATGAACAAGTTCCTGAAGTGCATAAATCTGGTTGACGGCTTCCTCGGAGAATCTGTCACCGGCCTCGGCAAGAGCATCGGCATATTCAATTATGTTCTCAGCGTAATCGCCAATACGCTCAATGTCCCTTACAGTCCTGAATACGGTGGAAAGATAATGCTTGTCGTGAATGCTCAGTCCTTTGCGGTCAGACAGCCTCACAACGAAATCAACGAGTTCCCTGTTTATGAAATTGATTTGATCCTCGGTGCGGTTGAATTCCTCCCTTCCGGAGAAATCCAGCGTTGTTATCACAGCAATGGATTTGTCGAAGTTCTTCATTGAAAGATCGGCCATTCTCAGAATCTCAAGCTTGGTCTGCTCAACTGCAAGAGGTGGTGCCTGAAGCATGTTGTCATCGACATAATGAAGGTGCATGGTTTCCTGAGATTCCTTCTGTTCCTTGACCATTCTTGTGACCAGCTTTACCAGAGCTTCTGTAAGAGGAAGCATTATTACAACTGTGAGCACGTTGAAGAAGGTATGGAACATTGCCAGCTGGGTCTGTGGTGCATCAGGGAACAGATGGTTGAACATTGTGCCGAAACTGATTGTGTTTCCGCTCAGGACAATGAGCAACCAGCCTATGGCCAGGAATACAATCACACCCGAACAGTTGAACAGCAGGTGGATCAGAGCCGTTCTCTTTGCGTTGGTTCCGCTGGTTACGCCCGCAATTATTGCAACCACGCAGGAACCTATGTTCGATCCCATGGTGATGAATATGCCTTGGTCGAGCGAAATGAGCCCCGTGACGCACATTGCCAGCGCAATGGATGTCATTACCGAAGAACTCTGGATTATTGCTGTAAGCACTGTTCCTATGATAACCAGAAGGAGAGGATTGCTGATTCTGGCAAGGAAAAGCTTTACGCCTTCAAGGGCGGCGAATTCCTCCATTGAGCCGCTCATAAGAGAAAGGCCAACGAAAAGCATACCGAATCCTGTAAGAATGCCTCCAAGGGTTTTTGATGAATTCTTTTTTGCAAACGTTGCAATCACTGCGCCTATTCCAGCGAATGCCGAGAATATCACCGTTGTTGACAGTGCGTTCCTGCCAAACATACCGAGTGCTACAATCTGTGCTGTTACTGTGGTTCCAATGTTGGCGCCGTAGATGATGGTGGCTGCCTGGATAAGTGAAATGATACCCGCGTTGACAAATCCTATTGTCATTACGGTTGTTGCTCCTGAACTCTGTATGGCAGCGGTCCCGACCGTTCCAATGCCTACTCCCAGGAGTTTGCTTTCAGATGCCTTGGCAAAAAGGCTTTTCAATTTTGCAGAGCTCGCCGATTCCAGATTGGAGCTCATCATCTGGCACGCTACAAGGAATATGCCGATTCCAGCCAGAAGGGTCAGGATTGCAGAGACAATAGCTGTCGTTCCCATAAATACTGCAATCTATTTTTTAATATTCTACACTACTTTAATTCGCCTGCAAAGATATGTTCCGCTTTTCATACCTACAATAGCCTTGTGGGCCTATCGCAGTAAAAAATGTAAAATAATGACTAACTTTGGTCCGTAAAAACTACTTGCAGATGAATTTTTGGATTAAAAACGCCTCAGTCGTCAATGAGGGGGAGGTATTCAGGGCCAATGTCCTTGTTGAAAACGGTTTGATAGGGGAGGTCGAGAGGCTGGATGGCACCGTGGCGGAAGATTCCTTTCCTGAAAGCGGGCTCAATGGCGCAATGGTCATTGACGCCGATGGCAAGTACCTGATTCCGGGCATCATTGACGAGCACGTTCATTTCCGTGATCCTGGACTTACCAATAAGGCTGATATCCTCACTGAAAGCCGTGCTGCTGTGGCTGGCGGGGTGACTTCCTTCATGGATATGCCCAATACCGTGCCTCAGACCACAACAAGGCAGACTCTGGAAGAGAAGTTCAGTATGGCATCCGAGAAATCGCTTGCCAATTATTCGTTCTATCTCGGCGCCACGAATGACAATCTCAAGGAACTGCTTGATGTTGATACTGGGAATGTCTGTGGAATCAAGCTGTTCATGGGCTCGAGCACGGGCAATATGCTGGTTGATAACAGGAATGCTCTGGAAGAACTTTTCCGTAATGCACCTTGCCTTATTGCAGCTCACTGCGAGGATGAAGCAATCATAAAAGCGAATACTGAGCGTTATCGTGCAATGGTGGAGGCCGGCCAAGTCAAGGCGGGCGCTTCAATCCATCCGTATATACGTAGCGCCGAGGCTTGCTACCGCTCTACGGCAGAGGCTGTTGAACTTGCGCATAAAACTGGTGCACGCCTTCACGTCATGCATATATCCACTGCCGCTGAACTTGCTCTGTTCAACAAAGATATTCCGCTGGAAATGAAGAGAATCACGGCGGAGACCTGTCCTCATTATCTGATTCTGGAAGAAAGCCGTTACAAGGATCTGGGTTTCAAGATAAAATGCAATCCTGCCATCAAGACTGCGTTGGACCGGTCGGCATTGATTGAGGCTCTGCATAACGGTTTGATTGATACCATAGGCACAGACCATGCTCCGCACCTGCTTGAGGAGAAGATGACAGGCAATTACTTCAGCAGCAAATCGGGATTCCCTTCAATACAGCACAGTTTTGATCTGATGTATTCCGTGCCAGGTATTAACATTGCTGAACTGGTGAAACTTATGTGCCACAATCCTGCAATCATTTATGGAATCGAGCATCGTGGTTTCATAAGAAAGGGATATCACGCCGATCTGGCTATTGTGGACTTGAATAGTCCTGGTATTATTTCCAATGCTTCCGAGTATGCGAAATGTGGCTGGACACCTTACGATGGCTTCTGCGTTAACTCAAAAGTAACTCATACTTTCGTAAACGGCAATCTTGTGTTCGAAAACGGAGAGTTCAACGATGACTGTTGCGGTGAGAGATTGAAATTCAACAGAGACAGATTATAGCCATCTTTCGGAAGAATGGCTTATTTCTTCTTTATCGTCGTAGGAAATTTTTCTTTTGCAATAAGGACATACAAAATTTTCAGTGTAATTGCGTCTGCGGGTGAATAAAGAGTAACGTTTGATCCCTATGTGGTCAGTTACCTCGTGTACCTTTGTGCCGTCTCCTTTAGTGTAATCCCTTGAAGTGCTGTATTTTACCTCTTTCTTGTCTCTGTGGCTGCTTGATTCCTGCCATTGGCCGTAGTGAGTGCCTTCATAGTGCAATCCTATTCTGTGGCAGTGCGGACATCTGTCCCAGTTCACATCCATGCTTACGAATTTCGTGTATTCCAGAGTCAGGCCCAATATGAAGTAAAATACAGTTCCTATCAATCCGCATTCGAGGAAGGCACATAGAATGAACAGGAAGAAGAAGCAGCCCAATGAAGTGATAACTTTGACAAGCCAGTTAGGCAGCGGACGAATCCACCATATCATTCTCAGCACAAGTTTAGGAAGCAGTATCAGTAGAAGAATCATAAGAATCAGCGGTGTGAGCACGAACTGTACGACCAGGCTCCAGGTTGTACTCATCTTGATCAGAGGTCTGTATAGATAGTATGCATTATCCGGCAGGAACACGGCCCTGAAATTGTGTTCCGAAAAGAAACTCCAGACAGGAATGGACTTGATGTTATTGTGTCGTCTTGGATATGAGTAAACAAGAAGATCCTGCCATGCTTTGTAGTAGAATTTAGGATGGAAGCTCCAGTCTTCAATGTCCGGTCCGCCGTCCTTGCTTTTCATCTTAATTCTGTACTGGTAGGGTGCATCAACGGATTTGTCCTGATTTATTCTTACATCGGTTATAGTGTTCCCTTTTTTACTTAGTACACCGATAGCCATCTCAGGGACTGCCATATATGCTTTTCTGCCATCCGGGAGCTGTACCAGCCATGGATCCGAGTTCAGAAAGAAATCAGGCTGGAACTTGCGCTGTCCAACCGGGTTGGCATACCCCAGCACCTTTACAACAGTTCCTTTTGCCACGTTGATCTTTCCTTCAGCCTTGATATTGTTAACGGTTTTATCTTGGTCCAAGGCTTCAGCCAGCGCAAGGTCCGCTTTCATATCATTCTCAGGAGTGCTCGCCAGTTCAAAAAGATTGGCGCTTCGTGAGAATCTCAAGGTGATTTCAGGCTGATATTTGTCAATGTTCTTTTCACTGACCTTATGGTAATCTATTAAATCATGCAAAGGGGCATTCTGGCAAGAGGTGAGAGCAATAAGCAGGACACAGAATAATGGTAGAATTCTCTTCATGGCATTATTTTTAAGTCAAAAATAAAGATACTGTTTCAAAAATACAATACCCGTTGAACGCAATGGGGGTAATTTTATAAATACAAATGTTGTACTAACCCCTGCCGGGGAGCCGCAGCTGAGCTGCCGTAACAGAAAATCGAGCGTAATAGCATAAAAAATACTGATATAGCTATATTTGGAAATGCAAATAACCCACTATAAGCTATATCAGTATGAAGAATGAA
>NZ_JBAELF010000121.1:0-1579 GCF_056211015.1 Candidatus Egerieousia sp. | reverse complement strand
CTGAAGAACGACAATCCACAGGTTCTCATGTCTGAAGCCAGCCAGATAAGACCTATCGACAATTACACGATAAAGGCAAACCAGACACTTACGTGGATCTTTACCTCTGCAACGGATTGGCGCGAGATAACAAAGAAAACGTTGATAGAGGTAGAGAAGATGAAACGCATTGGCGTTACTGACGCTGAGCTTTCAAAATACATCGCATACAAGGATAGTTCCGACTTCCGTGCTATAGAAGACACAACAATTATTGAATGGAATGACACCACTTATGGTGGCAAGTCCGATCACGTTGATGCCAAGGGAGCAGCAGAGAATTGCATTGAGCATTACCTAAAGGGAACTATTGCAGTTTCGCCTATGGTGAGCACTATCCTTGACTCATACAACCGCCGTCATATCTCCCGAAGCATGGTGCAAACGGCAGCACAAACGATGTTTGACAAGACTCGTTGTGCATTGACCTTGACATTCATAGAGAACAATGACATTGCATTGCCAACAAAGGAGGATGTTCTCGCCTTATGGAATGAGGTGGAAGCTATGGAGTTTGCTACTGACACCGTAGCTTCTGATAGTCAACAGAAAAGGAAAAAGGTGTTCTTTATAAGTCCAAAGCCAGGCAAGGTCATAAAGAAGAATACGCTTGCTTACGATAAGTCCTTCACCGAATACACCCTGTCCAATGGCGTGAAGGTGGTGATGAACAACAAGCCCGACAGCAATATGGTGACGACAGAAGTACGTCTGTTCGTCAAGGGCGGTGAGACATTGCTGGAGAACGATGAGGTAATCTATTTGGAACACTTAAAGAAAGCCATCCGCAATTTCAATGAATACGAGCAACCTATACCTATGATAAAGGTGAATCCTGCGGAGGTTCTGTATGGTGCGTATGCTGACAGTGCCCAGTTGGAGAATATGTTTAAGTCTTTCCACATGCGACTCTATACTGAGAGCATCGATACCGTGGAGTACAACAAACTGACGGCACAGGCACGCATGACGGTGGAGATGCAGATGACTCCATTTATGCAAGCCTTCATTGACCTTATGTCGTACCCATACGCATCCAACGAACGTACGCGAATGCCGACAAAGGAAGAGGTGTCTGCGATGAGTATCAGCAAGATAAAGGATATTCTGGCTCGCCTGCACTCAAACTACAACGGTATGGTGGCGGTTGTCAAGACACCATTGAAGACTGATGTTGTTCTTCCTTTGGCTGAGAAATATCTTGGCAGCCTACCTTTCAAGGCAAAGCCTGTTGAGCGTAGAGAACGTATGGAGCAACATTATCGCACAAGCGATACCATCACCGTTCAGATTGTTGACGGAACCACTCCGAAGGCTGACTGCACAATGCTGCTTGCATGGGAGAAAGGCTTGAAGTATGATGCACATAATCATGCACACATGGATGCCTTGCGTAGTGTTCTAAATGAGGCACTTACAAACCGTATCCGCCTTCAGCATGGCGACACTTACAGCATAGCTGTGATACCAAAATTCTCCCAGCATCCTTTCCCACAGATGCTCTTCACCATCTCGTTTGTGTGCAACAAGTCGGAGGCCA
>NZ_JBAELF010000120.1:0-9140 GCF_056211015.1 Candidatus Egerieousia sp. | reverse complement strand
TGATTATTTGTCTATTTTTGTTCATGGCTAAAGGACTATATTTGTTTTGTTTTCAACCACAATATAGTGATAATCAATGAATTATCAAACACTTTAGCCTTTTTTATTTTATATTTTATTCACTTGCGAAACTTGAGTTATTTAACTTTCTTGAAGTCTCCAACAGGATCGTTGATGTCGAATGTGAGTGATTTGACCTTGTTGCCCTCAGCTGAGAATGTGAGGTCGAAGCGGCCTGCACCAGGAACGCGGAACACGAAGGTGTTGCCGTTCTTGTGACGTAACGGACTGTTAACCGCCTTTACGCTGAAGAACAATGTGTCGTTCTGGGTGTAAACCTTTGCAGGGCCCCATACATTGTCAAGAACATACTCACCAACGTAAGCCTGGTTAGCAAGAGGTGCTATTGAATCAACAGCAGGTTTCTCACGAGGCTCTCTCTCCTTGAAGAGGTCGTCTGTGTATTCCTTCCAGTACTCGTTGTAGTTGGTAGGATTCTTCTCGCCATAGTAAAGGTCAATGAGGTCACGTGCGATACCAGCCTGAGGGTCACCTGTTGAGCCGTTGTTTGTGAGGAATACGAAACCGAGGTTAAGATCAGGAACGAAACCAACCAATGTTGTGTAACCGTAAGCAAGACCTGAATGTCTTATATAACGGCCGTGTCTGTTCTGCTCGATTGTCCAGCCCTGAGCGTAGGTATTGAGTGATTTCTCCGAGCATGAGGTGATGGTCTGAGGCGTGAACAGCATCTTGTGGTTCTTTGCTGTAATGACTGTGTCGCCCTCGTAAACGCCACCGCCAAGGTGCATCATAACCCAGTGTGTCATATCCTCTGCTGTGGTAACGATACCTGCTGCAGGAGCAACTGCTGAAAGCCATGTCCAACCGTCCTCGCGGTCATCCCTTTCGCTGACTTCTATTTCGTTCACATCCTTTGCCTTGTACATTCTGTATGGATGAGCAAGAATACCGTTGTTGAAAAGCGAATCATCCCAGTAAGCATATTTCAAGGTTGTGGAATTATCCATCTTCAGCGGTTTGTAGATTCTTTCCGCCATTGCATCCTCCCAGCACTTGCCGGTGTATTTCTCAATGATCTGAGCGGCAACTGAATACATTTCGTTATTATAAGCGTATGTGGTTCTGAAACTGTAGGTAGGCTGGATTGAGCCGAAAAGCTCAACAAGACCATCGCGGTCAAAACCGAAGAAAGGGCAATCGTCAAGAGCATACTCCTGAAAACCTGTCCTGTGGCACATGATGTCCCTTACCTGGAACTCCTCGTTGGCCCATTTGTCATAAAGCTTGAAATCAGGGAGATAGTTCCTTACAGGAGCGTCCCATTTGATTTCCTCGTTGTCATCGATGACAGTTGCAAGCAATGCGCTGGTGAAGGCCTTGCTGGTTGATGCAAGCACGAATTTTGTCTGTGGTGTTACAGGAACAGCCTCTCTTGTTGAATCACCCATTACGGCATTACCGAAGCCTTTGAGGTAAACAACCTTGCCGTCTTTTACAACGCCAACCGCCATACCAGGGACTTTCCACTCATCAATGGCCCTCTGACACATTTCATCCAGGCCATCCGGAATGCTCTGATAATATTTTTCTTTTGGGTCCTTGCAGCAGCTTGCAAGAACAACGATGGCAAGAGCCATCAGCATCAATGATTTAAAAGTTTTCATAGTTTATTTTTAGGTTTTATTTTCTTTTTCTACAGCGATAGTTCTGGAATATTTTCTTTTACAGCAGATCAATCAGCGTCTCCAGGTGAATTCCGTGGGAGCCTTTGATGAGCACCGTGCAGCCCTTGAGCGGTTCCGCCTTAAGTTTCTGAGCAAGTTCAGCAGCATCCTTGTATATGTAAATCTCTCCGTTTTCATCGGATGCGCTCAATGCATCAACAGCCTTCCCGAACTCCGCGCCAACCAGAATCACTTTCTCACACTCCAGCGCAAGCGCCTGCTTGAGAATGGCAATGTGTTCGTCAACGGAACCTGCACCCAGTTCACGCATGTCACCAAGGATCAGGACCTTGTGCTGGAAGGAGAGCTTGCCGAAATTTGCAAGGCTCACTCCCATGCTGCTTGGATTTGCATTGTAGGCATCAATGATAAGAGTGTTCCTGTCGCTTACCTTCAACTGGGATCTGTTGTTTGAAGGGCAGTATTTCTCAATGGCTTTCACAGCCTTCTTCCCCTTGATGCCGAAATATGTTCCAACAGTAAGCGCAGCCATTACATTGTCTGCATTGTAGTCACCTATGAGCTGGGTATAAACCCTGTGCCTTGTAACTCCGCTGTCAATGTCCGTGCTTGGAACTGTCATGCTCAGATACGGATTCTCCTTTTTCCTGAGAATGCGGGCTCCGTTGTTCTTCACTCCATATGGAATGATCTTCAGATCACGCTTATGTGCCATATCCATCAGCAGTGGATTGTCAACATTAACAAAAGCCATCTTATGGTAGGATACAAGGTTGTCGTAAAGCTCGCCCTTGGTGGCTATGATGGCTTCCTTGCTGCCGAAGCCCTGCAGATGCGCAGTGCCTACATTGGTTATCAGACCAAAAGTAGGGCATGCAAGCTCCACCAGGGTCCTGATTTCACCGGGTGCGCTGGCTCCCATCTCAACAACTGCAATCTGAGTCTGCTCGTTGATGCGCAGAAGGGTGTATGGAACCCCGATGTGATTGTTGAGGTTGCCTTGGGTTGCCACTACATTGAACTCCGTTGAAAGGACAGCCGTAATAAGTTCCTTTGTAGTTGTCTTGCCGTTAGTGCCGGTGAGCGCTATCACAGGTATCCTGTATTTGAGTCTGTTGAATCTTGCCAGCTGCTGCAGGCACACAAGCACGTTATCAACCAGCAGCATTCCACCTTTCCACTGAGCAGGCATCATTTCATTTCTGCTGCAATTCTGAATCCTGATCTTCCTTGCTTTACTTCCTTCGGGGGCTCCGGCCATTGCAACTTCCTTATTGTCAATAACGGCAATTGCCGCACCTTTTTCAAGAGCGCTCAAGGCAAATCTGTTGCCGTCGAATGTCTCTCCCTTGAGAGCAAAGAAGATGCAACCTGGCGTTATCTGCCTTGAATCCGTGCAGATTTGAGTTCCGTTGTGGAATTTCTCCCACAGGAATTCTATATATCTTAGCTTATCCTCAATTCTGGATTTCTCCTTGTCCATATTCTCAATTTATTTGCCGGTTGAGCCGAATCCGCCTGCTCCGCGCCCGCTCTGCTCAAGCTGCTCAACGCTCTCAACTTCAACCCAGTCAACCCTTTCGTGCTTTGCAACAACCATCTGTGCAATCCTCTCCCCAGGATTGATGGCGAAAGGCTCGTTGGAAAGGTTAACAAGTATCACCTTTATTTCACCGCGATAGTCAGCATCAATCGTTCCCGGGGCGTTGAGCACGCTTATTCCGTGTTTTGCCGCAAGACCGCTCCTTGGCCTGACCTGAGCCTCGTATCCTACCGGCAGTTCAATGAAAAGTCCTGTTGGAACCATTGCCCTCTGAAGCGGGGCAAGTTCAATGGACTCACCGATGTTCGCCTTGAGATCCATTCCTGCCGATGCAGAAGTTTCATACTTTGGCAGACTGTAGCTAGATTTGTTGACTATCTTGACTTTCATATTTTATGTTATTTATTACGCACCATGAATCTTGCAAGCAGGCCGCTGCGTTTTCCGGCATAGGCCAGATAAAGCAGAATGCCGATTGTACCAATAAGGGTTCTCAGCAACAATGACTGAGTCATATCCTGCAGGAATTTGAAGCCTAGGTATATAATGATGCCGGCAAGTATGTATTCACAAATCTTCTTCCAATCGTAAGGAATTCTGTAATGCTTGTTGCCAAGCCATACGCTGTAAACCAGCATTGCCAGACCGCTTCCAACGTGTGCCGCAACGGATGCCCAGTATGAGAACTTCGGCATGAACAGAACGTTTATCACGGCGGTTACCATAAGCCCGAGCAATGTTATTGTAATTGCGTATTTTGTGAGTCCGCTGAGCTTGTACCACATGCTTACGTTGAATATTATGCCTATTATCATATACGAGAAAAGCATGAATGGCACGGTGTTGAGCGCCGCTCTGAAATCGGTTCCGAGAATCAGGCCGATTATGTCCATATACAGCAGGATACCAACGAATATAAGCATGCAGAACGCAACGAAATATTCGTTGACGCTTGCATATAACTCCTTGGATCCCTTGTCCTTTGCTCTTGCAAAGAAGAACGGTTCGGCTGCATATCTGAACATCTGTATGAAAAGGTTCATTATCACGGCGAGCTTCACAGCCGCCTGATATACGCCCAGATCAGAACGCCATACGCTTCCCTCCGGGGCAAAGAACCTGAAAAGTATTCTGTCAAGGCTTTCGTTGATTGTGCCCGGCAAAGATGCAACCATGAGCGGCAGGGAGTAGACTAGCATCTGTCCTATGAGTTTTCTGTCCCATTTGATCTTGAAGTGAATGAATTCTGTTGTGAACAGCAGGGCGCAGAGGACGCAGCTGAGGAATACCGCAAATATGATATATGAGAAATCGGGTGTTGCCGGAATGAAATGTTCAAGGAAGGAGCCGGGATGAGCGGCCATGTATTTCGGTGCAACAAAGAAAAGCAGGAGGTTGAAACCGAACTCACCTACAATCTTGATGGTCTTGATTATTGCGAATTTGAAAGCTTTCTGCCTGTACCGCAACCTTGCAAAGAATATGGCTGTGATGGAATCCAGAGCAAGTATGCCGCCTGTATAAATCACCATGGCCTTGTAGCCGGGATATCCCATTGCACTGGCAACAGGGTCTGCGAACAGAACCATCGCTGTGAAAAATAAAAGGGACAGCAGGCCCACTATGATGAAGGATACGCTGAAAGGGGAGGCGTCGTCCCTGCCTTCCTGCTTGCAGCTGTTGGCGAATTTGAAGCATCCGGTCTCCAGCCCCAGCACAAGAACCACCTGAAGCACTGCAATGTACGACATTACTTCCGAGTATGCTCCATATTCCTGTGTGGATAGAATGCGGGTGTAGAGAGGTACGAAGAAAAAGTTTATCATCCTCGCAAGGATGGTACTCATTCCATATATGACCGTTTCACCGGCAAGTTTCCTTATTGCAGAAGCCATAAATTAAAGCGGCCATAATAGCCTTTTTACCGAATACAAATTTAGTCAAATTAGACAAACTTTATTAAATTTGTGTTCGATTGAACATAAAGAAGAATCTAAAAAACAAGCATAATGAAAAAACTATTTATTCTGTCTGCTCTTGCAGCATTTCTTTTCTCCTGCAGTGGAGGAAGCGACACAGGTGTTCCATCAGAGGAACCAGTCCAGGAGGAGGTCGCACAGAACACAACTGAAGTTGTGATGGTGGCCGAACCGGTGTTCAACATTGTAACCAATATGGGTACAATCAAGGTCAAGCTCTATGAAGACACCCCTCTTCACAAGGAGAACTTCTGCAAGCTCGTTGAAAGCAATTTCTACAATGGAATCAAGTTCCACAGAATCATCAAAGGCTTCATGATCCAGGTAGGTGACCCTAATACCAAGGATCCGAACGCAAGTCCGAAGCAGTACGGTTTCGGCGGCCCTGGATACACCATTCCTGCTGAAATTCTTCCTAATCACACCCACATCAAGGGAGCTCTCTGTGCTGCCCGCAAGGGTGATGCCGCAAATCCTGCAAAGGAGTCAAACGGCTCGCAGATCTATCTGGTTCAGGATGCGGCAGGATGCGCACAGCTCGACGGTGAATACACCATCTTTGGTGAAACACTGGAGGGCCTTGACGTTATTGACAGGATTGCCAGCGTTCCTACAGGCGAGAGAGACCTTCCTTTAAATGACATAATCATTGAAAAGATAGAGCAGGTGCTTCCTGAAACTCCAGCCGAAACTCCAGCAGAGACCCAGTCAAATGCTCAGTAACATGGAAGAGCCGGTTCTCAATGCGCACAACAAGGAGGAATATCCTCCTGTGCACACTACGGAGCACATACTCAACGCCACAATGGTGAAGATGTTCGGGTGCCCGCGTTCACGCAATGCGCATATCGAACGTAAAAAATCCAAATGCGACTACTTTCTCAGCGCCTGCCCTACAGACGAGCAGGTGCTTGAGATAGAGCGCAGGGTGAATGAAGTCATATCCGGTAATCTGGATGTTACAATTGAGTTTGTTTCCCGCGAGCAGGCGGCTTCAATCGTTGATTTGAGCAAGTTGCCGGGAAACGCTTCAGAAACTTTGAGGATAGTCAGAGTAGGCTCCTACGATGCCTGCGCATGCATTGGCGCACACGTGGCCAACACCAGCGAAATAGGCACTTTCAAAATCCTGAGCCACGATTTCAACAACGGCCTCTGGCGCCTGAGATGGAAGGTGGTGGAATAGCTACCAGCAGATTCTTATTATCTCCCACAGGGCGATAGCTGAGAAAATCACTTTTATTCCCGTTGACAGAATCACTCCTGCAAAGGCTCCCAGAGCCGCTTTAATGGAGTGGCCGAGGCCTTGCTGCTCCGCAACGAATTCTCCCAGGAAGGCTCCTGCAAGGCAGCCGAGTATCATACCTATCGGGGTAAGAAAAATGCCAATGAAGATTCCTATGAGCGCACCGCGTTCCGCCGACTTGTGAGCTCCTGTGAGCCTTGCAATCCTGCCCGGCAGCACGTAATCCATAATGGTGATGATTATTGCCAGCACAAGCCAGATTATGAGCCCCTTGATTGTAAGAGCATTATCCGCGGTGGCATTGAGTCTTGAAAAATACATGCACAGCAGAGCCGCCCAGCTCAGCGGCGGTCCCGGCAGAATAGGAATAATTCCACCAACTATTCCCAGTATTCCAACAATGATTGCAATTATTGCCAGTGCATCCATATCCTATATTTTTTGAAAATCAGTTGCAAGTTATAGAAAAGTTACTGAAGTGGCAAGTCGCAGTTTGAACAGACCATCTGAAGGACTCGCGCACAAGTGCGCTCGGCCCCTCCCAAGTTCGCAAGCTCACTTGGGCCCTCCCCCTATACCGGTCCGGGGGTGGACAGGCCTTCAGATGGTCTGTTCAAACTGAAAGAAGCAATAAACTAGTAATGTGATTTACACATTATTTCAAAAATTTGAAAACTTTATCCAAACATTTCTTCTTTTGTTCCAGATTAGGATGCACATACAGATTGAGCGTGGTGCCGATATTCGAGTGGCCGAGCAGCACACTGACGGTCTTATAGTCGCAGTTGCTCTCTATGCAGCGCGTCGCAAAACTATGGCGCAGGCCGTGGAATTTCATCGCAGGGATGCCGATTTCTGCCATCAACGCCTTGTAATAATTCCGGTAAGTCCTGGGCTCAATAGGATTGGCATCGTTGCTCAGCACGAAATAATCGGCATTGACAACTTTCCTGACTGGCTTCAGCATCTTCATCAGTTCCTTTGAAATAGGAATATCCCTGATTGAATTCTGAGTTTTCGGAGCTCCAATCATCAATTCGGTATAGCGTTCATCCTCATCCATCACATAAACTCTCTCGATGGTCTTCCGGATTCGGATGACACCTTCGTCAATGTCAATGTCAGACCAAGTAAGCGCACAAACCTCACCGATACGGAGTCCGCAGGAAAGGCAGATGTAGATACCAAGATTCCGGAACGTGAAATTCTCCCGGACATACTGCATCACTTTCCTGTGACTCTCGATACTGAGTACTTCCAATTCCGGCTTTTGCTGCACCGTGGGGAATTTGATATCCCAATCCGTCTTCCAGTCGCATCCCAGTTTTGTGCCGAAGCGGACAATCATCTTCAGGACGATGAGCATATCCCGAACGGTTTTCTGGGCCAGCCCATTGTTCAAGGAAGTAATGACGAATTCCTGGACTTTGCTTTCGCTGATGGTAGTCCGGTTGCCGAATGCCGGCAGAATGTGATTCTCAAGAATGAGAACGTAGGCTGCGTATGTCGATACCTTGACATACTGTTTCTTGTCCCTCCTCCAGAGGTCAGAAACTTCTTTGATTGTTTTCTCTTTCATAGAATGAATGTTTTTATGACAGAGAAATATACTACCGCAGTCCGGTGTAACTCCCAAAGGTCCCAGCTTTGAGATTCCCGGAGTTCAGCGGGGAGTGGGTTAAATATCGAGTTTCGGATTTCCTTGAATTCTATCCAACAAACTCCTTGTCTTGGGATCAATTGGAATACGATAGCGGCGAGTGCCTAAATCTGCATTATGGCTTGATTCATAATGGGCTTCCCGTTCAAGTAGATTTATCGAAAGACATTTTGCCGTCAATCAAAACAGACTTCTTTCCAAAGAAATACACTCTTTGTCAAGATGGCGATATTGCATTTGCTGATGCCTCAGAAGATACCAACGACGTAGGAAAAGCGATCGAATTCTATAATTGTGCTGGGAAAGATGCTGTTTGTGGGTTGCACACTATTCATGGTAGGGATAAACTGGGCATTACAGTCCCCGGATTCAAAGGCTATGTGTTTTCCTCAAGGGTTTTTCATGATCAAATAAAGACAATCGCACAGGGCACGAAAGTCTTCTCTATTAAGGCTTCGAATTTTGACGAAGTTTTCCTTGGCATTCCTTGCAAAGAAGAGCAAAAGAAAATTTCAAAGCTTTTGATGGCCATCGACGAAAGGATTTCTTCCCAAAGCAAGATAATTGAGGAACAGGAAACTTTATTGAAGTCGCTTAGACATAGGATCTTTTCTACAGTTCAAGCTGAGAATCAGTGTACTATAGGTGATGTGTTGTGTTATGAACAACCCACGAAATATTTGGTCTCCGACACGGATTACACTGATGATTGCAGTCAAATCCCGGTTTTGACTGCGAATAAAGCGTTCATTTTAGGCTATACTACGGAAAACTACGGCATTTACGATAAAGGGCCCTGTATCATCCTGGATGATTTTACCCTCGACTGCAAGTATGTCGATTTCTGTTACAAAGTGAAGTGTTCAGCAATTAAGATACTGCGAACAAAAGCCGGAATAGATTTGCGCTATATATTCGAGTACATTCGTTTCCTGGAGCTCAACACAACTGAACATAGACGTCACTACATTGCGGAGATAGAGCCAATGTCTATTCTCCTACC
>NZ_JBAELF010000119.1:0-9528 GCF_056211015.1 Candidatus Egerieousia sp. | reverse complement strand
AGGACGCTGCAATGATCATTTCAAGAATCAACGGTTTCACATACGTTCAGACCGAGTTCGACTATTTCACAGGCAAGCTCAACATCGTTCAGGAAATCGCTTATTCAGATGGTCCTAGGGCAAAGGTTAAATGCTACGGTGCAGATGATGTACGCGAGGGTGTTGCCATCATGTGGCACGAGGGCGTTGACGTTTCCATCACAGGTAACTCAACCAACCCTACACGTTTCCAGCATCCTGTTGCAGGAACATACAAGAAAGAGAGAGTTCTCGCAGGCAAGCCATACTTCAGCGTTGCTTCAGGTGGCGGTACTGGCCGGACACTTCACCCTGACAACATGGCCGCCGGTCCTGCTTCATACGGTATGACCGACACAATGGGCCGTATGCACTCAGATGCTCAGTTCGCAGGTTCGTCTTCAGTTCCTGCACACGTTGAGATGATGGGTTTCCTTGGCATAGGTAACAACCCTATGGTAGGCTGCACAGTTGCCGTAGCCGTTGACGTTGCCACAGCATTGAGCAAATAATACAGTTCCTGGCAGATTGCCCATGCAATTCTTAAAGGTCCCTGCGGGGACCTTTTTCATTTTTAGGAGGCCTGTTGCAAAAGCGGAATCTGTTAAGTAATTTTGTTCACATTCAATATTTGTCAATCATGAAATCAAAGACAGGACTACTCTCCATCTGCATTGTACTTTTTACTGCAAGCGCCCTTTCCCCAACCGTAGTTTCCGCACAGCAGAACCGGCAGGATGAAATTCCCCAGGCACACAAGCTTTACAAATTCACCCCTATAGTTGATCTCAAGGCCACCTCCCCTAAGAACCAGGCGGAGACAGGAACCTGCTGGTGCCATTCCACCATATCGCTTCTTGAGTCCGAACTTATCAGGAAAGGCAAGGGCGAATATGACCTCTCTGAAATGTTCATAGTGCGCAACAACTACATTGAACGCATGGCCGATGATTATATGCGTGAGGGCAAGGGCAACCTCAACGAAGGAGCCTTCATGCATAATGTTCTTGACTGGATTACCAAATACGGAATCATGCCTGAGAGTGCATACAATGGTATAAACTACAATTCCCCAACCCACAATCACCGCGAACTGAACAGGTTCGTTCATGCCATTCAAAGCGTGCCTGTTTCAGAGCACCATCGCAGTGAAGAATATTATAAATTGGTGGAGAGCCTGTTTGATATATATCTGGGAAAGGTTCCGGAGAAGTTTGAATACAATGGGAAAAGCTATACCGCCAAGTCCTTTGCAAAGGAACTGGGACTGGACAAGGTTCTTGATGAATATGTCCCGATAACATCGGTGCTGCATCATCCTATGCACGAGCTGGTTGACGTTGAGTGGCCGGACAACTGGAACCATAGGAAATACTACAATGTGACTTTGGATGAGTTCATGGCAATAATGGACAACGCCCTTAACAACGGCTACACCTTCGGCTGGAGCGGTGACCTTACCAAAAGATGCTGCAGCTGCTGGAAAGGAATTGCCATAAATCCTGCACCCGAATACTTTGAGGAGGCTGTGAAGTTCGAGAAGAAATATCCTGAAATCAATGTCACTCCGGAAATCCGCCAGAAGGACTACGAGGATTTCAAGACACTCGACTGCCACGCAATGCACATAACCGGAATGCTCAAGGACCAGGATGGAACCATCTTCTACAAGGTGAAGGATTCATTCAACCAGGAGACCAACCCTGTAACGAACGGCTATGTTTATATGTCAAGAAGCTACATAATGATGCGCACCCTCACCATCCTCGTGCACAAGGACGCCATCCCTGCAGGCATCAGGAAGTCATTGGGTATCAAATAAGCACTTAAGGGAACTAGTGCTTGAAGATGCGGCTGGCGAAATCGGCCAGATATACACGCCAGTTGTACCAGGTGTGGCCGCCGGTGCTCTCAACGTAAACGTATTTCCAGCCATGTGAATCAAATAGCTTGCGCAGGTCAACGTTCATCTGGTAAAGCGGGTCCTTGTCCCCTATTGCAATATAGTACAACTTTGGATTCGCCTCGAACTGCTTTGCAAGCTTTGCTTCCGTATTCATATACAGTTCAGGAAACATTTCCTTTCCGTTAATATCCCTTATGTGCGCGCAGGAAGAGAACAGACCCACATAATCGAATGTTCCCGGATTGTTAAGGGCAATCTGGAAAGTATGCTCCCCTCCCATTGAAAGACCTGCTATGGCACGGCCCTCAGGAGCCTTTATGGTTCTGTAATTCTTTTCCACATGCGATAGTATATCAACGAAATGCGCTTCGAAGGTAGTATTGTACGCCCCGTCGAACTTAGGTCTGTACATGCCCTCATTGCCGGCCTCGCCAGGAATGGCCTGATGCTGGGTTGCTCCGTAAGGCATCACAACTATCATGGGTTCAATCTTCTTCTGAGCTATGAGATTGTCGAGAATCTGCGCCGCACGGCCCATGACCAGCCAGGCATCCTCATCGCCGCCCTGCCCGTGCAGCAGATACAGTACAGGATATTCCCTTCCGCTGGTTTCATAGCCTGCAGGTGTATATATCGACATTCTTCTCTGAGTTCCCAGAACAGGGGTATCATACCACACCCTGCTCACCGTTCCGTGAGGCACATCCTGAGGAATATACAAATCCCCCCTATCGCCAGGTAGGATTACATAATTGTATATATCGTTGGCATCCCTGACAATATAGGTATTGGAAGGGTCTATGGAATATACACCATCAATGCGGAAGAAATACAGATAGAAATCGCTCCTGAGCGGTGAGGTGGTGTAGCTCCAGACTCCGCCGCTTCCTTTTTTCATATCAACAGAATGGAAGTTCACAGGCTCGCCTCCGAGCTGGACCTGAGTGGCTTTTGGAGCATATACGCTGAATGTTACACTGTGGTCTGCGTTAATAACCGGGGAAATCACTTTCTGCGCGTTTGCATTGATGCAAAGCAGGATTGAAGCAATAATGGCTGTCAGTAATTTTCTATTCATATCATCGGATTTCTAACTATGCAAATTTAATGATATCCTAAACAAGGATGGCAAAAATTTAAGTACTTTTGCGAGTTATATTAATTTTTGAACTCTATGCTCACATTCTGGCAATCATTATCGGATTCATTCTATAACAACCTCATAGTTGAAGACAGGTACATGCTTATAGTGAATGGATTGAAGACTACGCTTATCATTACCTTCTTTGCAGTGCTTCTGGGAACGGCACTGGCCGGAGGAATATGCTGGATGCGCATGCACCGCAACAAATTCCTTCAAAAGACCGCCATTGTATATATAGAATTCATGCGCGGCATGCCTGTGCTGGTTCTGCTCATGATAATGTACTACATAGTGCTCTCACCTCTCAACGCAAGCGGAATTCTGGTAGCAATCATCACCTTTGCCATGAACACGGCGGCATATATGGCTGAGATTTTCAGGACAAGCATAGAGTCCATAGACAAGGGACAGACTGAAGCCGGTCTTTCCCTGGGATTCAGCAGAACCCAGACATTCTTCCATATTATTGTACCTCAAGCCATACAGAAAGCCATCCCAGTCTATCAGGGTGAAGTGATAAGTCTTCTCAAGGGCACTTCAATTGTAGGCTACATTGCAGTGATTGACATGACCAAAGGTTCCGACCTTATACGTTCAAGAACATTCGATGCATTTTTCCCTCTCATCTTCACTGCAATAATATATCTCATCCTTGCATGGCTCATTGGCATAGGCCTGAAGTCCCTGATTAAAAAGAGGAAGACCAAATCCAGCGGCAAGACCGCCGCAATGTTGCTGATACCTGTCATTGCCGCAACGCTTGTTTCCTGCCAGCAGCAGAAAAGGATGCCTATTACAAGCGAAAAGGATCTGGAGGACAGAATGATTGCCGTACAGATGGGATCAGTGCAGGAACAAGGCGCACGAAAATTGTGGAAAGAAGAGAACTTACTCGTGTTCAATGTATTCACCGATGCCGTGAATGCCGCCCTGAGCGGAAAGGTTGATGCCGTATATGTGGAAGATGTCATATATTCTGAATTGAAAGCGCAACATCCGCAGTTCGACACAGTAGGATCCGCAATTCCTGCAACACCTATTGGGGCCACTTTCGGAAAAAACAATGAAGAACTCGCTCAGCAGTTCGAACAGTTCATCGCAGAATTTTCGGGTAGCCCGCAAGAGGTGGATATGAGGAAAAGATGGATAGAAGGCGACAAGGACAAAGCGCATGTTGATGTTGATGAGGTTCCTGGAAACAACCCGTTGAGAGTGATAACGGACCCTAGCTACCCTCCTTATGAGTACATATACAATGGTCAGGTTGAAGGATATGAAATAGAGCTGGCACGCAGATTTGCCTTATATATAGGAAGACCTGTTGAATTCATGATTGCGGATTTCTCGGCAATCATCCCGTCTTTGATGACCGGCAAGGCCGATATGGGAATATCTCTCATAAGTATAACTGAAGAAAGGAAACAGAACGTTCTTATGCGTCAGTATTCCGTTTCAAAGTCCATGGTCATGTTCAACACCGATATCATTGCGTCTGCGGAAGAGGCTATGGCCTTGAAAGAAGGAAGTTCCTCAAGCGGATGGGTTGTCTTGATAATATTGCTCCTGACAGCCGCTGCAATCATATACATTGTATGGCGCAGAAAAAAAATCTCCAGGATGAACGGACCTGCCAGCACATATTCCGGCAATGCCATCATCAAGATTGACGGCCTCCAGAAAAAATTCAGCGATGGACTCACCGTGCTCAAAGGCGTGAATGCGGAAATAATGGAAGGCGATGTGATATCCATAATCGGACCTTCAGGCACAGGAAAGAGCACATTCCTGCGATGCCTCAACCTTCTGAACCAGCCAAGTTCAGGCGATATATTCATTGATGGTGACAATATCCTTGCACAGGATGCAGATGTTCCTGCATTGCGTCAGAAGATGGGAATGGTGTTCCAGTCATTCAATCTGTTCAATGGAAAGACAATCCTTGAGAACATAACATTCGCTCCAATCAAGCTCCTGCATAAGAAGCCTGAGGAGGCACAAAAGGAAGCAATGGAACTTCTCAAGCTCATAGGCCTGGCCGAGAAGGCGGATTTCTATCCTGAAGAGCTTCCCGGCGGACAGAAACAGCGTGTTGCCATTGCCCGTGCCCTTGCCATGCATCCTAACATCCTTCTATTTGACGAACCTACCTCCGCTCTGGACCCTACAATGGTGAATGAAGTTCTAAATGTAATGAAGACACTGGCACAGCAGGGTATGACAATGATGGTTGTAACCCACGAAATGGGCTTTGCCAAGAATGTGAGCAACAGGGTGTTTTATATGAATGAAGGCGTGATTTATGAAGAAGGCACACCTGAACAGATTTTCACCAATCCGCAGCGTGAAAAGACAAAGATTTTCATAAACCAGTTGCGTCAGTATGTATATGACATTCAATCTGCAAATTATGACTACTACCAGATGGTTGCTCAGATTGATACTTTCTGCCGCAAATATGGGGTTAAGGAAGAAAAGATTGACCGCTTGATACATGTTGTTGAAGAGAGCATCCTCATTGTTGGCGCAACCAGGGGCGTCCAGCTCAAGATCTTCTATTCAGAAAAGAATGAGGCCTTTGAAGTTAGTGTTTCCACACCTGTTCTTCTTGACAAGGATATCCTTGAAAAGGAAGACTACATGATTCAGGCTGCAATGCTTCGCGGTATGTGCAAGGACATAAACATAAGCGTTGCTGACACAGGCAGCGACCTGCGTTGCACACTCTAAGGAAATTACATTGACAGAATTCAGCAAGACTGTACCCAAACCGGGGAATCCCCATGCGGAAGGTACAGGCTTGTTTTTTGTGTGCCTATGAATTCTCCGCCTTCTGGATGATGTAATGGAAACACCTGAAGTCCGCCATCCTTGCAGGCAGCGAACATGATTGTCTCAGCTCCGGGATTGCCAAGCGTTGAAATATGAATCATTCTCGGGTGTTTCCTGCTTGCTTTGAACGAACTGAATTCAAGCAGGCCGTTGGCCTTGATCTTGAAAACGAGAATGCCATCGTTCACCAGCCGACGTGTTGCGTACATATACCGGCCGTCCGGATGCATTTTCAAATCTCCCGCAGCAGGGCGTTCCGCAGGGGCACCGCTGATTCCGAGGATTGAAGTATCAATTCTCTGCACGATTCCTGCAACCATATCCTTGAAACTATACACCAGCAATTCATTGCTTAATTCGCACAGGCAATACAGCAGCTTTTCTTTGATATTGAATGCCAGATGGCGCGGACCTGAACCTGCAGGCACTGGAATGTCCAATTGAGGCTGATGTCTCAAAAATAACTTTTCCAGCAAAATATCGGATTGCTCGCCTCCCAACGGCGGACATGTCATTTCAAGAACCCTGATGACATCGGCACCGAAATCAGTTGCAAGAAAATATCGTGCATTGTTGTTGGGGAAAACATCGGTCATGGGGAATTCAAGAACCTGATGCACTCTGGAATGCAACTGCCTGCCGTGCTCAAGCACAGGTCCGCTTCCTGTGAATTTAATTTTCTGCAGCAAATGTGCCGTAAGTCCTTTTGTTGCAACTATTCCGTTCTGCCCGCCGGACTGCATATCATCTGATGACCGGTCTGAGCCACCGGGTTCACTGAAGCGGATAAGGTCCACGGAGCCATCGCCAAAGTTGGAAGAAATGAACAGGTCCGTGCCTTTCACAGGTGTGAGATAGCACGGGCCAGCCTCTGTGTTTTCCGATATTGAATAAGGGATGCCGTCCTTCACGCAGATGCAGGAATAGTCCTGCCCTTCGAACTGCTCAAGATTGGAGAATTCATTGTTTGCATAGTCAACGCTGTACCAATGCTTCCCGTATGTCCCTACATAGAGTTTCATTATATTGTCCACTCGGTGCCTTCCTTGGAATCCTTCAACTGAACGCCGAGTTCCTTCAAGCGGTCCCTTATTGCATCGGAAGTTGCCCAGTCCTTGTTGGACTTGGCCTGCGCGCGCTGCTCCAGTATCATGCTCATAAGACCGTTCACAAGTTTTTCATCAGCAGCTGATGATCCTGCACTTGCCGCAGCTGTCTCATTGCCAGCGCAAACTCCCAGAACATCGCAGAGAACGTCAGAGAACAACTCAACGAGCGCATCCTTGCCATTCTGAGAAAGTTTGAGGCTGCCAGCCTTGGCAGAGTTCACAATCTTCACTGCATCAAATATGTGTGAAAGTGCAATAGGTGTGTTCAGATCATCAAGAAGGGCGTCCCAGACATTCTCCTTTATTTTCAGGATCTGCTCATCACTGGCGCTTGCGTCCCCGCTTGCCTCAACTTTCAGATTCTGTACGTCCCTGGCTGCTGCCAGTACACGTTCCAATCCCTTCTGGGCCGCCTGCAGTGCTGCATTGGAGAAATCAAGCGTGCTTCTGTAGTGTGCCTGAAGTATGAAGAACCTGATGGTCATTGGTGAATATGCCTGCTCCAGAATAGGATGATTGCCGGCGAACAGCTGGTCAAGGGTGATGAAGTTACCGTATGACTTGCCCATCTTCTGACCGTTGATGGTAATCATATTGTTGTGCATCCAGTAGTGTACACCGCCATTGCCCCTTGATATGGTGTTCTGTGCAATCTCGCATTCGTGATGAGGGAACATCAGGTCCATTCCGCCACCGTGAATGTCAAATTCCTTGCCAAGATATTTCTCGCTCATTGCCGAGCACTCCAGATGCCAGCCCGGGAATCCGTCGGACCAAGGTGAAGGCCAGCGCATGATATGTTCAGGCTGGGCCTTTTTCCAAAGAGCGAAATCGAATGAAGCATGCTTGTCGCTCTGACCGTCCAGTTCACGGGTGTTCGCATCCTGTTCCTCGATGTTCCTGCCGGAAAGAATTCCGTATTTGTACTTCCTGTTGTAAGCTACAACGTCAAAATACACTGATCCGTTGCTTATGTATGCATAGCCGGCGTCAAGGATTTTCTTTACCAGATTTATCTGCTCAATTATGTGGCCGCTGGCCTGAGGCTCGATGCTTGGCGGCAGGGTGTTGAGTTTTCCAACCGCCTCGCGGAAACGCAGGGTGTAATTGTGGGCGATCTCCATTGGCTCGAGCTGCTCGAGCTTTGCCTTCTTTGCTATCTTGTCCTCACCCTCATCAGCGTCATGCTCAAGATGTCCCACATCGGTGATGTTGCGGACATATCTGACCTTATAGCCCAGTTTTCTGAAAAGTCTCACCAGAACATCAAAGGTTATGGCAGGACGGGCATGGCCCAGATGGGCGTCACCGTAAACGGTAGGACCACAGACATACAGGCCCACCTTTCCTGGGACAATTGGTGTGAATTTCTCTTTAGTTCGGGTTAATGTATTATAAATCAGCACATTTTTCTCCAAGCCGTTTTCAACAGTCCTTTCCATAAATTCAATTTTTCAATTCATTTCACGATATGGCAAAATTACAAAAATTATTGGAATAAATATATTTTCAACAATTGCGGATTCAGCACTTGAAATATTGGGGAAATACCTAAATTGCAACATTAGAAAGTCAACTGACAGGGATATGGGAGAGAAAGAACAAATCAGGCGGTGCCCTGTATGCGGGAGAGCGATTGCAGGGAGGAGTGACAAGAAATTCTGCAGCGACATTTGCAGGACATTCTACCACAACAAACTCAAGCTTTCCAAGAGAAAGAAAGGAGGCTTTCTGGCAAGACTCCTTGCTTTTTTCCACCTGCGATAATCTTTCTTATAAAAAGAAAACCGAAGGGGGACTCCCCTCCGGTACCGTACAGTCCTCGAAGCTATCTCTGCGGGACCACAAGCTTGAGGGCAAGGATCTCCGTATAATATTTATCCTCACCATCTATGTTCTTGAATTTCTGATACCTGAGCTTGCCTTGCAACTCAATGAATGCACCTTTCTTAACGGCATCGAAGTCAGGAATGTATCTGGAGGTCCAGGCCACCACGTTGTGCCACGATGTTTCCTCCTTATACAAACCATCTCCGGCACTGAACAGTTCATGGGTGGCAACCGAGAATCTTGCCACACGTCCCTTTCCCTCAATCACGGTAATCTTCGGATCCATCCCTACGATTCCCTTCAGTTCAACTTTGTTCATTGATCTTTCCATAAAAATCTGTTTTTAGTTAATAATTTATTGATGGCAGCTTGAAAAAGCCTGGACAAAGAAAGCATTTCTATTTATCAATGAGTGCAATTTACACATTTATAAACGTTTATAAACGTGTAATGCCGTTTGATATACGATTCAGAAAAATGTTATGTTAAAACAGCAGTCCTATAAAAAAAGACAATATCACATTATTTTATTTATTTGTGGCAGCCAGATCTTCTGAGTTTTTCAATTTTCTGTACTAAAAAGTCTGTTTCTCGACCTTGGGCTTGGCTGGACGGCCACGGCGCCTCGTAGTCTGCTTGGCCTTGGATACGTAGGCCGGGGCGCAACAGTCCGGAATCGGGAAGTCGAAGGC
>NZ_JBAELF010000118.1:0-17136 GCF_056211015.1 Candidatus Egerieousia sp. | reverse complement strand
CGTTTGACTGTGTTGACGAAGGATTCGGAAACAATGTCCCGGTGGACGTAGTAGTACGTCCTGAGGATATATATATCACTACCAAGTTGGAGGCAGCACAGTTCACCGCTCAGGTTAAATCCTGCATTTTCAAAGGTGTTCATTATGAAATGTTCGTTGAAACGCCTGAAGGTTACGAACTGATGATACAGGATTACAACCGCTTTGAGGCAGGTTCAACAGTTGGCCTTTTCATAAAGGCCGAGGACATACAGGTAATGAAGAAGGAGAGAGTCTGCAATACCTTTGAAGGTGTGATGACCTCTTCCAACACCGTTGAATTCCTCGGCGCTGAGTTCGAATGCCAGGAAACAGGGTTCGAGGACGGAACCGAAGTAAAGGTTGAAGTTGATTTCAACAAGGTGGATCTTCTTGATGACAAGGATGACGGTGCATTCACAGGAGTTGTGAACTTCATACTTTACAAAGGCAACCATTACCACCTCACAATTACAAACAGCGAGCGTGGCTGCATATATGTAAACACCAACGATGTTTATGACAAGTCCGACATGGTTGGTGTGAAGATTCTTCCACAGGATATAAGAATAAGCAAACTTTAAGGAAATGGTTAAAAGATCTCAATGGGCCGCACCATATCTGGTTTTCATGATCCTTTTTGTTGTGCTGCCGCTGTTAATGATACTTCTGTATTCATTTACAGACAAGGATGGTGCCGTTACCTTTGCCAATTTCGTGAATTTCTTTTCACAGAAGGAGGCAATACATACTTTCCTGTACTCGATTGAAATTGCAGTTATAAACACACTGCTCTGTCTGCTGCTTGGATATCCTGCAGCTTACATTCTCAGCCGCAGGGATCTGAACAGAAGCGCTGTTACAATCATTCTGTTCATAATTCCAATGTGGGTGAATGTTCTTGTGAGAACACTCGCAACAGTAGCGTTGTTCGATTTCGTCCATATTCCGCTTGGAGAAGGCGCTCTAATTTTCGGTATGGTATACAACTTCCTGCCGTTCATGATATATCCTATTTACAACACGCTCAACAAAATGGACAATTCATACGTTGAAGCCGCACAGGATCTGGGAGCAACTCCATTACAGCAGTTCTGGAATGTTGTCCTTCCGCTTTCCATGCCGGGTATTACAAACGGAATACTCATGGTTTTCATGCCAACTATATCAACCTTTGCAATTTCTGAGCTGCTCACCATGAACAAGGTCAAACTGTTCGGTACAACTATTCAGGAGAACATAAACAATGGTATGTGGAACTATGGTGCTGCTCTTGCACTGATAATGCTGGTAATCATAGGTGTAACTACGCTTTTCTCCTATAACAGGAAAAGCAATGAAGATGAAGGAGGGCTTTTGTAATGAAAAAGTTTCTTGCACAATCATATATCTGGATTCTTCTTCTGATGCTTTACGCACCAATAATCATCATTATTGTGTTCTCGTTCACAGAATCCAAGGTACTTGGTAACTGGACCGGATTCTCCACAAAACTTTATGAGAATCTTTTCAGCTCCGGAGTTGCTGAACCTGACATTCTGCAGGATGGCAGTGTTGCCATAAAAGCAAGTTCAGGCGTAAGCAATTCGCTTTTCAAGGCTATAGAGAACACTATCATAATTGCTCTGATTGCCTCTTTCATTTCAACCCTTCTGGGTAGCGTTGCTGCAGTTGGAATATTCAACCTCAAGGGAAAGAAGAAGAAGACAATGAATTTTCTCAACAATATTCCTATGCTCAACCCTGATATCATTACAGGTATCTCGCTTTTCCTGCTCTTTGTGGCAGTAGGAGTGACACAGGGATATACAAGCGTTATCATTGCGCACATAACATTCTGTACACCATACGTTGTACTGTGTGTGATGCCCAAACTCATACAGATGAATCCCAATACTTATGAGGCAGCACTCGACCTTGGCGCCACTCCTTTCCAGGCATTCAACAAAGTTATTGTGCCACAAATCAAAGGAGGTATGATAAGCGGATTCATTCTCTCTTTTTCACTTTCGATAGATGATTTCGCAGTTACTTTGTTCACAAAAGGCAATGAGGGACTCGAGACCTTGAGCACCTATATATACGCCGATGCCAGAAAGGGAGGTCTTACACCTGAACTCAGGCCTCTGGCAGCCATCATATTCACCATTGTACTGGTTCTGCTTGCAGTAATCAATATCTATATGATCTATAACAAAAAGAAACAAACACAAAGAAAATTAAAATTTTAAAAATGAAACGGATATTTGCACTGGCTCTTGCAGCTTTTCTGACTCTTTCACTTGCAATATCTTGCTCCAGCGATGATGAAGAAAGAGCTCACGTCCTCAAGGTTTACAACTGGGCCGACTACATTGATGAAAGCCTTATTCCTGAATTCGAGCAATGGTACAAGGAAAATACCGGTGAGGATGTAAAGGTGATATACCAACTGTTTGACATCAATGAGATTGTCCTTGCCAAGATTGAAAAGGGAAAGGATGATTATGATGTTATCTGTCCTTCTGACTATATGATTGAAAGAATGCTCAAGAAGGGCCTTCTCCTTCCTATTGACAAACATTTTGAAGATGTTCCTAACTATATTGACAGCAATGTTTCCCCTTTCATCCAGACACTTATTCACAAGCTTGATGTAGGTGCAGAAAGCAATATCAATCCTCTTGATTATACGGCCGGCTATATGTGGGGTACTACAGGACTGATGTATAATACCGATAAAGTTGACAAGGAAGATGTAAAGACCTGGAATGTCCTTAGCAACCCTAAATATCATGGAGGTATTTACATGAAGGATGCCTTCAGGGATGTTTACTGCCCTATACTGATTTATCTCAAGCAGAAGGAACTCAATGAAGGCAGCGTAAATCTTGACAAATTGATGTACGACGATTCAGATGAATCAATAGCTCTGGTAGAGAATTATCTCAAGGGAATTGCGCCCAACGTTGCTGGCTGGGAAGTTGATTTCGGCAAAGAGATGATGTCCAAAGGAAACGGCATGATAGACTTCACCTGGAGCGGAGATGCTGCCTGGGCAATGGAGGAGGCCGCAGAAGTTGGCGTGAACCTTGACTACATAATTCCTGAAGAGGGTAGTAACGTATGGTTCGACGGATGGTGCATTCCGAAATATGCAAGGAATATCAAGGCTGCGCGTTATTTCATCAACTTCATGTGCAAGACCGAAAACTCAATACGCAATATGGAGGAAATCGGTTATGTGAGCGTGGTTGGCGGACAGCAGATGCTGGAGCATCAGGAGGATGCTGAAAGCTATCCTGCAATTGATGCAAGTTATTTCTTTGGTCCGCAAGCAGACAGCGTTCATATCAACCCTGTTCAGTACCCTGACAATTCAATCATCAAGAAATGCGCTACAATGCACGATACAGGAGACCGCACCGACAAGATGCTTGAAATGTGGTCCAGAGTCAAAGGTGACAACGTGTCATCGTTTACTTATATTGTGATTATAATTGCCGTAGTTGCAGTAGTTGCTTCATTGGTTATGGTCAATCATTCAATGAA
This sequence comes from Candidatus Egerieousia sp., assembly GCF_056211015.1. Taxonomy (NCBI): domain Bacteria; kingdom Pseudomonadati; phylum Bacteroidota; class Bacteroidia; order Bacteroidales; genus Candidatus Egerieousia; species Candidatus Egerieousia sp. Next base: position 13,587 of record NZ_JBAELF010000118.1, on the reverse strand, counting down.
GAAGAGAAAGAAAATCAGAAGACACGCAAGCAGGCACCAGAGCAAATAAAACTTGACAATGATTCAGATATTCTGTAAAAATACCGGTACTTCAAAGGAGTTCGAGGAAGGTACAAGCCTTCTTGACATGCTTGATTCCTTTGATTTTCCAAGGCCTTATCCTATTGTTTCCGCCAAGGTGAACAACGTCTCACAAGGACTGAAGTTCCGCGCCTATCGCAGTAAGGAAATAGAATTCCTGGATGCAAGGGAAAGGAGCGGTATGAGGGTATATAACCGTTCTCTGGCTTTCCTTCTGTGCAAAGCTGTCAAGGATGTCTTTCCTGAAGGAAGGATTTACATTGAGCACCCTATATCACATTCCTATTTCTGCTATCTGAAGAAAGGTGACAAGAGCCAGATAAAGGCTGAGGATATTGAAAGAATATCAGCAAGGATGAGGGAGATAGTAGGGGAGGACCTGCCATTCAGAAGGCTGGAAGTACCAGTTGAGCAAGCCGTAAGGATATTTAAGGAAACCGGTTCGGAAGACAAGGTGAAATTGCTTCACACAAGCGGGGAGGTCTATACGGACTATTATACCTTGGGAGATACTCCGGAATATTTCTACGGACGACTCGTTCCTTCTGCGGGGTATCTGAAAGTGTGGGACCTTATACCATATCATAATGGAATGCTTCTGAGAGTACCTGACAAGGACAATCCTGATGTTCTTGCTCCTTTCATGGAACAACCCAAGACATTTGAAGTGTTCCGCGAGAATCTCAGATGGAATTCAATTATGGGCCTTGCAACCGTAGGAGATGTGAACATTGCAGTTGAGAACGGTTATGCCAGTGAGCTCATTCAGGTTGCTGAAGCGCTTCAGGAAAAGAAGATCGTCCAGATTGCGGAAGAAATAGAATCACGTTACAAGTCTGAAAAACCGCTCAGGATAGTTCTTATAACCGGACCCAGCAGCAGTGGAAAAACCACTTTCTGCAAGAGGCTGAGCGTGCAACTCAAAGCCTGCGGTCTGAGGCCACTGAGCATCTGTACCGATGATTATTTCGTTGACAGGGAAAAGACACCTTTACTTCCGGATGGGAAGTATGATTTTGACAACTTTGAAACGGTTGACCACAAAATGCTGGAAAGAGACGTTCTCAAGTATCTTAAAGGAGAAGAGGTGGAAGTTCCCGAATTCAACTTCGTAACAGGTAAGCGTGAATATAACGGCAAGAAAATCAGGCAGAAAAAGAATACGGTTCTGCTCATAGAAGGCATTCACGCCCTGAATCCGGAACTGATTCCAACAGTTGACCAGAACAGCCTTTTCAGAATTTTCATTTCTACTCTTTCAAGCATAAACCTTGATTACCACAACTGGATACCTACATCCGACAACAGGCTTCTCAGACGTATTGTCAGGGACTACAGCAACGGCTCTTTCACTGTGCTTCAAACAATAAGCCAGTGGCCAAGTGTAAGGGACAGCGAGGAGAAATGGATATATCCATATCAGGAAAGAGCCGACATAATGTTCAATTCCGCATATCTCATTGAGTTCGCAGTATTGAGAAACCACGCTCAGCCTATACTTGAGAGTGTTCCCAAGAACTGTCCTGAATTCTCGGAAGCTCACAGGCTGCTGAAATTCATCAAGTACTTCAAGCCTGTTTCAGACAGGGAGATTCCTCTCACATCGTTGCTGAGGGAATTCCTCAAATGACATTAACCTAAACAAAACCATATATGTTAATTGACAAAATACTTCAAATCTTTGTTACCAAGGAACTCAAGTTCTTTCCTCTTTATCTTCAATCCGCTGAGAACATTCAAAGAGCGGCGAATTTCCTTGTTGAAATGACAAAGACAGAGGACCAGGAAGAAAGAAGAATATTGAGCAGAAGAATCAAGGAATGTGAAGTAACAGGCGATACTATCACCGATAAGATAATTGACGAGCTTCTTGACGCTTTTGTAACACCTTTCGACAGAGACGACGTTCATCTGCTTGCAGAGGAAATGGACAACGTCATGGATATGATAAGGGATACAGCCAAGAAATTCTCAATATATCAGCCAAAGACCACAAGCAGCAACCTTACACTCATATCACAATATATTGCAGCTGATGCCGGGATTCTTGTTGAAATATCAAAGAATCTTGACAAGATGCGTGAAAAACCGAAATGGTTCGATGACAAGTGTGACGAAATCAAGGAGAACGAGCACATTTGCGATGACATTTACGAAAGATATATGTCAACCCTCTTTGAAAGCGAAACCGATCCTATTGAACTTGTGAGAAAGAAAAATATCCTGCAGGCTCTTGAGGATACATCCGATGCTGCAAAGCATCTGAGCGGTTCAATAAGAAGCATTGTTGTTAAAATGGGTTGATGATGGTTACAGTAGTATTGATAACCGTTGTCATTGCACTTCTGTTCAATTTCACCAACGGCATGAACGACGCGGCAAACTGCATTGCCACAGTTGTTGCAACCAAAGCGCTTACTCCCATTCAGGCTGTCATCTGGGCTGCCTTGTTCACATTCAGCGCGCTTTTCATCTTTGACATGACGGTTGCGGCCACAATGGGTAGCGGAATCGTTGCTCCTGTAAAAATTGACGTCTATGTAATTCTTGCAGCCCTGCTGGGTTCAGTGCTATGGATTTTCATCTGCACCATGCTCGGACTGCCGATATCCGCATCACATGCATTGATAGGAGGTTTGATAGGACCGGTATGGTTTGAATACGGTATGGAATATCTCAACGGTAGCGGAATTTTCATTATCATAGCCTTCATTTTAATTTCACCGCTTCTTGGAATGCTGATGGGCTTTTTTCTCAACTGCCTTTTCATGTTCGTCTTCAAACGGTCCAAAATGAGAAAGACGAACAAGGTTTTCAAGAGCCTTCAATTGTTTTCATCGGCAATGTTCTCGCTTGGATACGGCGGCAATGACGGTCAGAAGACAATGGGAGTAATAGCCATTCTTCTGGCAACCGCCTTTACATCAAACCCCGACAGCGGCATAATCAGATTCCTCTTTGGAAAAGAAGCTGTAGCCACAGGCTCATACACTGCCGATGGACTGGCCGTTCAGGGAGCATCCTTCTTTGTGCCTTCGTGGCTCAAATACACCTGTTACGGACTTATTTCACTTGGCACCGTTACCGGAGGCTGGAAAGTTATCCGCACTCTCGGCGATGGTCTGTCGAAACTTTATCCGGTACAGGGATTCAGCTCTGAAATATCAGGAGCTTTCACTCTCATTATGACAGCATTCCTTGGCATTCCGGTGAGCACCACACACACCGTTACCGGTTCAATTATCGGAACAGGACTTACAAGGGGTGTAAAGCGTGTGAAATGGCTAACAGCCAAGAATATTGTCTGGGCCTGGGTTCTTACAATCCCCGCTGTGATTGTTGTATCCGGTATCATATACAAAATCATGATATGGCTCGGCGCCCCGGTCATAGGCTAATCTCAGCTTATTTTTCTTATATATTGTATTTGATATGGAATTCAGGGACTTAAAAAGACAATATCAGATTCTCAAGGCAGATCTTGATAAGGCAGTAGTTCAAACTTCCGCCAGCGGAGCATATATCAATGGACCGGCTGTGAAGGAACTGGAGAATGAATTGGCTGAATATGTGGGAGTGAAACATTGTATCAGTTGCGCTAACGGAACAGATGCACTTACTATTGCCTTGAAAATCTGGAACGCGGGACCGGGTGATGCCGTATTTGTACCTGATTTCACTTTCTTCTCTTCCGCCGAAACCATTGCTGCAGAAGGTGCAGCTCCTGTTTTTGTGGATGTTGATGAGCATACCTTTAATATTGACTGCAAGGATCTTGCAGCAAAGTTTTCGCAGGTAAAAGCAGAAGGAAAACTTAATCCAAAAGCAATTGTTGCCGTTGATCTTTTCGGTCTTCCGGCACCTTGGCCAGAACTTAAAGGGTTCGCGGAACAGAATGGCCTACTGCTGCTTGAAGATGGAGCACAGGGATTTGGCGGTGCCATCACTGTGGATGGTGAAAAGAAGAGAGCATGCAGTTTCGGTGATATTTCTACTTCTTCATTCTTCCCGGCAAAACCTCTCGGATGCTACGGTGATGGCGGGGCAATATTTACCGATAACGAAGATTGGGCGGCAATGGCCAACTCTTTGAAAGTTCATGGAAAAGGCTCATTCAAGTACGATAATGTACGTATAGGAATGAACTCACGTTTGGATACATTGCAGGCTGCAATTCTGCTCGTAAAGTTCAAGGCTTTTAAAGAGAGGGAATTGGATTTCATCAATAAGGCGGCCGATCTGTATACAAACTTGTTTGTTGGGAAGGGACTTGTGGCCGATTGCAGAGAGGAACTCGAGCATGGAAAAATGCTTATGTTTCCACGGATACCTCAAGGATATCTTTCAAGCTGGGCGCAATATACTATCAGGGTAAAGGATAACGAATCCAGAACTTCACTGCAGGCTTTCCTCAAGAGTGAAGACATACCTTCAATGGTATATTATCCTACAGGAATGCATGCCCAGACAGCGTTCAAGGGATTTGCCGGATATGGCCCGTGCACTGTCTGTGATTTGTTATGCTCTACTGTGCTGTCTTTACCGATACATCCGTATATAACAGATAATGAGATTATCAAGGTAGTGGAAGCTATAAGTGAATGGGGGAGTAGTAGAAATCTATAACATTTAATTTTGTGTGACCTTTATGAAGAATTTTGCACTGATAGGAGCTGCCGGTTACATTGCTCCAAGACATATAAAAGCCATTGCAGATACAGGAAACAACCTGATGGTTGCGTACGATAAGTTTGACAGCGTAGGGCGTCTCGACAGTTCATTTCCCGAGTGCTCTTTCTACACCGAAAACGAGCAGTTCGACCGTTTCTGCTCCAAGCAGATGCGTACGGACAATCCTTTGAACTGGCTTTCAATATGCACACCTAATTACACACACGATGCTTTCATAAGATACGGACTGCGTCTTGGCGTTAACGTTATATGTGAAAAACCTCTCGTCCTGAATCCGTACAACATTGACAATCTGCTTGAGATTGAAAAGGAAACCGGACATCAGGCTTATACCATCCTTCAGTTGAGGCTTCATCCTGCCATAGTAGCTCTCAAGAAGAAAGTTGATGAAGGTCCTGCTGACAAGATTTACGACGTGGACCTTACATATATAACTTCACGCGGCAAATGGTACTATTCATCCTGGAAGGGCGACATTCACAAGAGCGGTGGAGTTGCCACAAACATAGGAGTTCATTTCTATGACATGCTCCAGTGGATCTTCGGTCCTGTACAGAGGAACATAGTTCACGTGATGAGCTTTGACAGAGTTGCCGGATATCTGGATCTCAAGAAAGCCAGAGTACGTTACTTCCTCAGCATCAATTCAGCCTGCCTGCCGGAAAATGCGGTTCAGGGTGAAAAGAAGACTTTCCGTACCTTGAACATAGATGGTGAGGAATTCGAGTTCAGCGCCGGCTTCACAGAACTTCATACTGAAAGTTACAGGAAGATTCTCAGTGGAGATGGATTCAGGATAAGCGAAGCCCGCAACTGCATTCAGATAGTCAGTGAAATAAGGAAATCCACACCAATAGGTCTCAAGGGAGATTACCATCCTCTTGCCAAGCTTCCTCTTGCCAGCCATCCATTCGGCTGGGACGATGCCCGATAAAGTCTCAATGCCGTCTTGGAATTGAAACGCTGTCTTGTTATCTTTGTAGATAAATTTAGGAAGTTTATGTCTGAAGATAACAAATTGAATCTGGAGCTCAATGCCGAAACGGCAAAGGGCTCTTATTCCAACCTGGCGATAGTATCACATTCGCCAAGTGAATTCGTAGTGGATTTTGCAAAAGTATTGCCGGCAATGCCAAAGGCAATAGTTTCCGAACGTATTATAATGGCACCGGAAAATGCCAAGAGGCTTCTTATGGCTCTGAATGAGAATGTTCAGAAATACGAGGCGGAATTCGGCCCGATAGTTTTCAAGACCCCTAAGGAAGACGGTGTAATTCCGCCTATACCTTTCGGTACGCCAAAGGGCCTTGCATAATTGTGGCCTGCCACTTTTGAGAAATTTACAGAGATTCATAGAAACAATAAATCTTTAATGAAAATAGTAGTATTAGCCAAGCAGGTGCCCGACACAAGGAATGTTGGCAAGGATGCAATGACCGCAGAAGGAACCGTGAACAGAGCTGCTCTGGACGCAATTTTCAATCCTGAGGACATGAACGCTCTTGAAGAGGCCCTGATAATGAAGGACAAGTGTGATTTGAAAAATATACCATGCTCCGTTTCAGTAATAACAATGGGACCGCCAAGGGCGTCTCAGATACTTAAGGAATCCCTTTACCGCGGAGCGGACGAAGGAATCCTGCTTTCAGATATGAGATTTGCCGGAGCGGACACATTGGCAACATCATACGCACTGGCAACTGCCATAAGGAAAATCAATCCGGATATCATATTTGCTGGTAGACAGGCCATTGACGGAGATACAGCGCAGGTAGGCCCTCAGATTGCACAGGAACTTGGAATACCGCAAGTAACTTACGCAGTTGAAATAATTGATTTCAGCAATGAGTCAATAAAGGTTAAACGTTCGCTTGAAAATGGTGTAGAGAGCGTTGAATCCACTCTGCCTGCCTTGATTACAGTCTGTGGTTCCGCCGCAAAGCCTCGTTATGCCAACGCAAAATTCCTTATGAAGTATAAGAATTTCAATGATTTTGCAGTTTGGAACGTTGATTCCATCGGCGGTGATGTGCAGCGTTACGGCGGAACCGGTTCTCCTACAAGGGTAAAGAAAATCGAGAACATAGTGTTCACAAGCAAGGAGTCAAAAGTCATAGAAGCGGATGATGCTTCCCTGGAAGGACTGATACAGGAATTGATTTCAAACCATACAATAGGCTGATAATTTAAGACTGAAACCATGAACAATATACTTGTATTCTGCCAGAACAATGATGACGTGATAGCTGACGTTTCTCTTGAACTGCTAACAAAAGCCCGTGAGCTGGCCAAATCCCTGAATTGTGAAGTAGAGGCCTTCCTTGCAGGATGGAATGTTGAAGGACTGGCAAATGAACTGTTTTTCTGGGGAGCCGACAGAGTCTTTCTGGCACAAAGCCCCAGACTCGAGTTCTACAGAACACTTCCTTACAGCGCTGTCCTTGAAAAAGTCATTGAAGACCATCAGCCGCAGATAGTGCTTTTTGGAGCAACAAGCGTAGGACGCGATCTGGCTCCAAGGGTATCAAGTTACCTTAAAAGTGGTCTTACGGCCGATTGCACCCAACTGGAGATAGGAAATTACAGAAATCCTGCAGGTAAGGAATATACAAATCTTCTGTATCAGATAAGACCTGCATTCGGAGGAAATATCATTGCCACCATTGTGAATCCCGACCACAAGCCTCAGATGGCAACTGTAAGGGAAGGTGTGATGAAGATGGAAAGGCTGTCTGAAGCTCAAAATGGAGAGATTATTACCATCGCTGTAGAAGAGATTCTTGATGACAGCCATGAGGCTGTGAAGATAATTGACAGGCAGATTGAAAAGAGGGACATTGATATCAAGGGAGCTCAGATTATAGTTGCCGGTGGATACGGTCTGGGAAGCAAGGAGAATTTCGAACTCGTGCGTTCTCTGGCCAAGGTGCTCGGCGGGGAAGTGGGTGCTTCGCGTGCTGCAGTGGATGCCGGTTTTGCCGAGCCTGCAAGGCAGATTGGGCAGACAGGTGTTACAGTGAGACCGAAACTCTTCATTTCCGTTGGAATATCGGGCCAGATCCAGCATACTGCAGGAATGGACGGCTCAGCAATGATAATAGCCATCAATTCAGACCCTAAGGCACCAATTCACAGAATCGCAGATTATTCCATTGTAGGTGATTTGAACATAGTGGTACCGAAACTTATTGAATATTACAAAAAGCACAGCAAATAACATGGCAAATTATTATACAGACAATCCAGATTTGAAGTTCCAGCTGTCTCATCCATTGATGGACAGGATTGTGAATCTGCGCGAAGACGGCTTCAAGGATTACGGAGTTTATGACTACGCTCCTGAAAATACAGCCGATGCGCTGGATTCATACGATAAGGTTATGGAGGTTTTCGGTGAAATCTGTGCCGATGTGCTTGATGTAAATGCCGCCGAAGTTGATGCAATAGGTGCAAAATGTGAAAACGGCAAGGTGACATACGCTCCAGGTACAGTTGAGAACCAGAAGGCGTTGATTGATGCCGGCATGTATGGAATGAGCCTTCCGAGACAATATGGAGGACTGAACTTCAGTATTGTTCCATATATCATGGCCGCTGAACTTACTGCACGTGCCGATGCAAGTTTTTCAAATATCTGGGGACTTCAGGACTGTGCCGAAACAATAAACGAGTTTGCAAGTCAGGAAATCAGGGATGAATTCCTGCCTCGTATTCCAAATGGCGCAAGCTGCTCAATGGACCTGACCGAGCCTGATGCCGGATCTGACCTTCAGTCAGTCACACTGTGCGCAGACTGGTCTGAAGAGAAGCAGATGTGGCTGCTCAATGGCGTGAAGCGTTTCATAACAAATGGGAATGCCGATATCAAACTCGTTCTGGCCCGTTCTGAGGAAGGCACAAAGGATGGACGAGGTTTGTCATATTTCGTTCACGACAGAGCATGGGGAGGCGTTACAGTAAGACGTATAGAGAACAAGCTTGGAATCAAAGGTTCTCCAACCTGCGAACTTGCATTCAAGGATGCACCGGCAAAGATAGTAGGAGAGAGGAAACTGGGACTCATCAAATATGTGATGTCTCTTATGAACGGTGCAAGACTAGGCATAGGAGCGCAAAGCGTTGGTATTTCCGAAGCAGCCTACAGAACTGCACTGAAATATGCAAACGAGCGCGAGCAGTTCGGTCATAAGATAATTGAATTCGCTCCTGTATATCAGATGCTCTCCAACATGAAGGCGCGGCTTCAGGCTTCACGCGCAGCTCTGTACGAAACGGGACGTTACGTTGATATTTACAAATCCCTGGCTGCAAAAATGGAGCGCACAAAGCTCAGCCCAGAAGAAAAGTCCGAGTACAAGCAGTACAGCAAGAAGGCTGACATGCTTACACCTATACTTAAGATGTTCTCCAGTGAATACTGTAACAGAGATACTTACGATGCAATACAGATTCACGGAGGTTCCGGATATATGAAGGAATACCCTGCTGAGCGTCTGTATAGGGATGCCCGTATTACTTCAATTTATGAAGGAACGTCGCAGTTGCAGGTGATTGCCGCAATACGTTATGTAACAACAGGAGCATATTCAGCCTTGATTAAGGAATATGATGAGTCTGTATGCAGGACTGTTTCCGAAATGCGGAATGGAGAGCTTGATTCTAAAAGCAAGGATTGGCTGTTGTCAAATATTGGTTTCATATCTGAAATAAGGGAAAAACTTGTCAAGTGCACAGAACAGTTTGCACAGGTACTGGAATTCTGCAACGGAAAGGACAAGGAATTCATTGACTATCACTCTCGTTCATTGGTTGAAATGGCCGGTAACCTTTTGCTTTCATACCTGCTGCTTCTTGAAGCAGTACGCAACGCCGACATGATGCTTTCAGCAAGATTGTACTCAACACAGACAGAGGCTGAAAACCAGAAACACGCAAGTATGATAATGTCATTGGTTTTGGATGGAATAAATGCCATCAAACTGAATTACAATAAATAGAACTTGATAGCCGGGTATTATGATAAACGCAGAAACACTGAAAGAAAGAATTCTTAAAATAAAGGCCTTTGCCTACGATATTGACGGAGTTTTCACAGACGGTTCGATTCTAGCGCTCTCCGATGGTGACCTTCTGAGAATTTTCAATGCAAAGGACGGAATGGGATGCCGCATGGCCTATCTCAACGGATTCAAACAGGCATTGATTACAGGCGGCGTATCCGAATCGGTCATCAAACGATGTGAAATGCTTGGAATGAAAAGGGATGATATGTATATGGGAAGCCGTAACAAACTCCCTGATTTCCTCAAGTTCTGCGAGAAATATGGATTCAGCAAGGATGAGGTATGCTACATTGGTGATGATATTCCGGATATCTGCGTTCTTAAGGAATGCGGTCTGGCAGTTTGTCCTGCCGATGCCGTTGAAGAGGTCAAGGCTGTCTGCCATTATATTTCACCATACGGCGGTGGCAAGGGCTGCATACGTAATTTAATTGAACTTGTACTCAAGACCCAGGGCAAGTGGGAGTTCGACCCGGTTGCCTACAGCGGCTGAAGGAGGGATCATGATAGAAGGTAAGAAACTTATATTAGGCAGCAAGTCACCTCGCAGGAGGGAGCTTATGCAGGGAGCGGATCTGGAGTTTACAGTTGACTCCAAGAGTCTCTTTGATGAGCATTTTCCACCTGCGATGGATCATATACAGGTTCCTGAGTTCATAGCAAAAGGCAAGTCTGAGCATTTCCATCGCCAGTTGGAGGATGATGAAATACTGATAACCGCCGATACAATGGTTCTGGTTGATGGGAAGATCATTGGAAAGCCGAAAGATGACATGGAAGCCGCAAGGATGCTGGAAACCTTGTCTGGCAAGACCCATATAGTTGCAACGGGCGTATGCATCAGGGACAACGGGAAGCAGATCTCCTTCACCGACACCACAGAGGTGAAATTCGAGAAACTGTCGGCAAGTGAGATAGAATACTATGTGAGCAAGTTTCATCCTACTGACAAGGCCGGTGCATACGGTATTCAGGAATGGATAGGCCATATCGGTATCAGCGCAATCAACGGCTCATATTTCAATGTGATGGGACTTCCCATACACAGGATTTATCAGGAACTGCGTAATTGGTAATTAATAACAATAAATATATTCACTGAAAGAGTTATGACACAAACACTCAGACGTTACATCAATGACTACCCCTGGGCAAGATGGACCGCCCTTCTGCTAGTATCATCGCTAATGTTCTTTGCCTATATGTTCGAGGAGGTGCTATCACCTCTTCAATCGCTGGTTGAGATAGAAAAAGGCTGGAGCCCGGAAGCATACGGACTTTACGGAAGTGGTGAATACATATTCAATGTAATGGGCTTCCTCATAGTAGCAGGTATAATCCTGGACAAGTTCGGTGTAAGGGTAACAGGAACGGTATGTGGCGTAGTGATGGCCTTGGGCGGCTTCATAAAATGGTACGCTCTCAGTGATGCATTCAGCGGAACAATGCTCGAGGGCTGGTTGAACAGCTGGTGGGTGTCATTCCCTGCATCCGCAAAACTTGCAGCATTCGGTTTCCTGCTTTTCGGCTGCGGAGTTGAACTTGGAGGCACAGCTGTTCACAAGGCAATATCCAAATGGTTCAAAGGCAAGGAGCTTGGCCTGGCAATGGCTATCAGATTCTCCATAACAAGAGTAAGTGTCATACTTGTTTTCATAATCGCTCCTTTGATTGCAAAGAAATACGGAAGTGTGGTACAGCCTGTAGCATTCTTTGCCTTGCTCAACGTGCTCGGTGTCCTTGGCTATCTGCTTTTCTGCGTTATGGACAACAAACTTGACAAGCAGCTGGGCGCTGATCTGGAAATTGAAAAAGAAGACCAGTTCAAGGCCAGCGATATGTTGAACATATTCAAGAGCAAGGTATTCTGGCTTATTTCAGGTATAACCTTCTTCTATTTCTCCGCTTCGCTTCCAATTCAGAAATATGCCACCAATATGCTGGAAAGCGATCTTGGACTGGCCCGGGAAACAGCTGCAATGATATTCAGCTGGTATCCACTGTTCGCCGCAGCACTTACACCTGTTTTTGGAATGATTCTCGACAAGAAAGGAAAAGGCGCTACAATGCTTATCTGGGGACCGGCACTGCTGGGCATTGACTGTTTGATACTGGCATTTGTTCTCCCACTTGTACATTCAACCGTACTTGCTATAGGTACCATTGCACTGCTTGGAATATCATTCTCCATACTCGGAGCTTCTATTTGGCCGGCAATTCCAAAAGTTATTGAGGAAAAGGTGCTCGGAAGTGCATTCTGCCTTGTTTACTGGATTCAGAATTTCGGTCTGTGCATATTCCCTCCATTCATAGGATGGCTTCTTGAGGCAGCTAATCCAGGCGTTGCGCAGGCAATCCAGGCTGGAGATTCCGCTGCACATTACAGCTATACCTGGCCAATGTTCGCATTTGCGCTCTGCGGAATTTTCGCGGCAATTTTCGGTGTCATACTCAAGGCCGATGACAAAAGGAAAGGATTCGGTCTTGAAGAACCTAACATACAATAAACCATGGAAATCAAGAAGTATTTCGTTGACGCATTCACAGGCCCTTGCGCCGGTGGTAACAGAGCCTGTGTAATAGAACTTGAAGACTGGCTTCCCGCTGTTCAGATGCAGGGTCTTGCGCGCGAGACAGGTCTTCCTGAAACCGCTTTCTTCAAGAAACTCAACATACCCGGGCATCCGAATCATTTTTCACTGCGATGGTTCACTCCGGACATTGAAATGGACCTCTGCGGTCATGCAACACTTGCTACAGGCTATACCATCTCCACAATACTGAAATATGTTCCACTGGGGACACCGATAGTATTCGATTCGAACAGCGGAAGACTTGAAGTTGACGTGGCACAGGACGGACGTCTGACACTCGATTTCCCTTCCAGGATGCCCGATGCTTCGAAACTTCCTGAGTGCATTCTTGACTCTCTGTCTTTCAAACCTATCGAGGTGTATAAGGCCCGTGATTATGTATTGCTGTATGATTCCGTGGAATGCATTAAGAATATGGAGATAGAACTATCGCTGTTCAATAAGATAAATATGGATCCGGGTGGAGTTATCATTACAGCTCCTGCTGCAGGGAGTGAGCTGAAAGACTGCGACTTTGTTTCAAGGTTCTTCACGCCTCAGGCCACAATTCTGGAAGATCCCGTCACTGGTTCCGCACATTGCTCTCTGGTTCCTTTCTGGGCTTCAAGGCTTGGCAAGGAGGAGCTTGTGGGAAGGCAGCTTTCAAGTTCCGGCGGCATACTTTACTGCCGGAATTCAGCCGAAAGGGTGTTCATAAGCGGTTATGCAAAATCTGCTTGTTTTGTGTGATAATTTTGATTTAATGTAGGTTTGATGGCCCTGAGTCAATCTCGAGGAAGGTTAATATTTGTCATTATATTCGCCATAAACAAGAGATAGTGATATATTACTAATTAGTAATATGTCACTATGTTGCATAAAGTATAGGGATAGTGATTACATTGAGAAAAAATATTTGATATCTTTGCACAACAAGAATACTTGAATGCGATGGAACAGAAACTTATAGGAAGACAATACGAATTGGAATTGCTCGATGATGTGATGAAGTCAAACGAATCGGAAATGGTCATCGTGTACGGAAGAAGGCGTGTCGGGAAAACATACCTTGTCAACAGGTACTTCAACAATTCCTACACCTTCAAGCACACCGGCGTATTCAACAAGAGCACCGGCACGCAGCTTGAACGCTTCGCCGCATCCCTTGAGGACTATTC
>NZ_JBAELF010000117.1:0-4684 GCF_056211015.1 Candidatus Egerieousia sp. | reverse complement strand
TACCGCAACCGCGCGATACGACCTGTGTGAACTGGATGTCTGCCATAGTCTAATGTATATTGGTGTATATAATATAGACGGGCGTCAACCCTTTTCATGAACTTTGGCGACTACAAATTATGTCATGAGGGTTTCATTGTTTGTTGTATTATTGGTTTATTGACTTAAATATTGTTCTTTCAGCGAACGGAAGGTACGATAATCTTTCTTCTGTCTATTCTTATACCCTCCCATAATGATTATCTTTCCTCCAAACTTGGATATGCCGTAAACTCTTAGATCACCATCCTTAAATTCGTATTCTTTAACCTTTTCTTTATCCGGGGTGACATCTTTGAATTTGGTGTTAGGTAGCGTTCTATTGTTTGCCACCTCATTCATATAAAAATATATCTTTTCAAGACTCCTTTTATTCTGTTCTTCTAGCTCTTGTTCAAAGATGTCAAACGGGGCAACTCCATCGACTAAGAGTTTCTCGAAAGTCTGTTTACCTTGAACAGCCTCTATGTTTTGGAGTGCAAATTTAGACATAATAAAGTTAAGTTGCAACTAAACTTCTAATTAATTTTGTAGCACCTCATCAAAAAGAGAATGATACATTGCAAATATAATGATAATTAAGAAGCTGTTTAAATTTCAATCGTTAATTTTGCTATACATGAGACGGCAGAAGGTGTGTTGAACCATCGCCACTCCGGTTTATGAGTAAAATTCATAGTCTATGGCATCCTCCTGAAGTATTACTCAATAAAAACTAATACAGAATGAATACTTGCGCGAATATACGTAAAGGCCGTGAAAGGGTTCTTATATTCCATAAAGAGGAATCATATCTTGTAGTCTTGGAAAAAAGAGATGGTTACACATTGCTATGGACAGCCTATCCAATAGAATACCATCATACATACGAAAAATTGATGAAGGAGTACGAAGCATATAAAAAAGCAAGGACCGCCATAGAATGACGATCCCGTTACTCCTTACTACAACTTGGTTGATGAGCTGCTGCAAATATCCGCTTTTGTTTTGATTTTTGCAATACTTTTTCAAAAAAAGTAAAATTTTGCAGAAGAATTTTGGTGAAAAGGATGAGACTGTCTGGCTATCGCCAGTAGAAAATCACTTCAATAGAAAGAATTTGCGTAATTTTGTCTGTAAGCAAGTTTTATCATCAATGTACGACCCTCTCTCCCCTTCTCAGCGTCATAAGTGCATGTCGCACATCCGGTCAAAGAATACCAAGCCGGAGGTGAAGCTGCGCAAGGAGCTGTTCAGTCTTGGATACCGGTACCGCATTAACAAGAAAGGGCTTCCGGGCTCTCCGGACATTGTCCTGAAGAAGTATCGCACGTGCATCTTTGTGAACGGTTGCTTCTGGCATGGGCACAAGGATTGCCGGTATGCCACAAGGCCTAAGACGAATACGGAGTTCTGGAGCACGAAGATTGAGAACAATCGCGAGCGCGACCTGCGGGATTATACCTTCCTTGAAGCGCTTGGATGGCGCGTCATTGTTGTATGGGAGTGCGAGTTGAAGAAGGACTGTCTTGATGTCACAATGGCTTCTGTGAGGGAAAAACTTGAAGCTAACCGTGAGTCCTGGCTTGCCGAGCAGGCTGAACGGCGCGAGCGAAGAGAAGAGTGGCAGGAGGAAATCAGGAGGAGGAAGGAAAAGGCATTGGAGTTTAGAGTAATATGAACTATCTCAACAGATGAATTCTTACAAGCCCAATTAGATACTCCTTTTCCACATTGTATATTCCGGCCTTGGAGATATGAGTATGTTCCTCGGTGCCCTGGCGGATGATGTATTTGCGGGCAATGCCGTCAACGGTTGCGGTTAGATGCAGGTTGCCTTTGAAGGTCTGAGTCAGTTGTGGGTTTTCAATGGAATGGCCGTCAATCTCAAAGGCGCTCTCCCCTTCCGCCTGTTTGAATCCCCAAGCCTTGAGCTTGGAGTCCAGGCAGGTCTCTATGCGGCCGATCCATTCGTCAGCAGCGCCGCACTCAGTTGCAAATTCGCGGAAGCGGGCGATTGATTCAGCAACCTTCCGTACTATCGATTCCGGACGGCGGATACCATTATCCTTCGCAAAATCAATCGCGTCCTGCAGTGTCAGACCTGAGAGTTTGCCTCGGGCAAAGATGCAGTGATCCCTGTTTGGAAGGTAGCCGCCAAGGTCGAATATGAATGTCATATCGTATGCCGGCGACAGCTTCCATTGGCCGTCGGGGGTCATTATGAACGTGAAGTTCTTGTTGTGGTCATCGGTATTGTTCGCCAGATGGTTGAATACCATACGGCGGAATATCTCCTGGCAGTCGCTTTCCGGAAGATGCAGCTTACGGCAGGTGGTAAGCAGGCTCTCATAGCTGTCATCCTCTGGCGAGATAGCGGCCAGAGTCTGGGTATGCAGTTTCTTCGAGCCGTCACGATCATAACGCATCGTGAGGAAATGTCTGTATCCGCCAACTTCTTTGAGTTCTGAATGCATCATGGTAATGCCTGCGGCAATGGCTATCTTGTAGTAGGCCATTTCTAGTTCAGCAGAACTTCGTGAAGCGTCGCCGAATTTCAGGATGCAGTAATCGCAGTTCTCCTGCCCGGCAATCTGTCCTGACGTAATCTCGCCTGTCTCGCGGTTGACAGCCAGGATTGCTTTCGGCTGTCTTCCCCCCGCTGACGTGCCTACTGCTATCAAAGCCTGCATGGTGATTGATTCATCCGGACGGATGACTGCTTCCTCGCGATCCTTGAATATGCGCTGTGCAAGTTCTATCAATGACTTGACATCAACCTTTCCCCTGCCCTTCCCTAACTTTACCTCCGGGATGAACTCCAGGGCGCCCATACCACGACGGCCGATAAAGGAGAGTTTCTCCAGTGGTGTGATGTCGGGCTTGGCAAGGTGCTGCTCCCTGGCCCATAGGTCGAACAGTTGATTGCCCCATGAATCAGGCAATGAGTCTGCCAGAAAAGCAGGAAGCTTCTGGTAGATTCTGCCGCTTTCACCCCAAACGGGCATAAGTGTGTTGCCGCGCTTGATGGGAGCGGTCAGAGGAGCAAGTTCCAGCCCTTTTGAGACGTATTCCGGATTGTATGTGAAGTACGAGGTCTTTCGGCTGTTGTCCCAAGAGAGACGGCCTATTTCCTCGTCCCACAGCATTACCTTGATTGAACTATTCATTGTCCTTGTGCCTTATGCGTTGAACCTTCCTGTTTCCGCTGCGTTGGAGATAAGGAGACTCCGGCAACTCCGGCAGCAGACCATCGATGGAATTGACCTGGCCGACCGCCTTGAGCAGCAGTATGAATGTGGCCAGCGAGACATTCCCGGCTGCCCCGTTCTCGAATGTGGTGATGGTTGTGATTCCCAGCCCGGTACTCTCGGCTACATCCTTTTGGGTCATATTGCACCTCAAACGATACTCCTTGAACCTCGTTCCGAGCAGCCTGATCAACTCAGTAGCCGAATATTCGTACATATCTACCATAACTTGCGGTATTGCGATAGTAAGTAATTGATTTAACGTTAACTAACTGTATTTCGTTAGTTACATTGCAAATATATGGATATTTCGGTAATCGGCAAAATATTATTGACTGTCTTGATGTCACTATGGCTTCTGTGAGGGAAAAACTTGAAGCGAACCGTGAGTCCTGGCTTGCCGAGCAGGCTGAACGGCGCGAGCGAAGAGAAGAGTGGCAGGAGGAGATCAGGAGGAGGAAGAAATTGCTTTACATTACATCATAACTGATGTATATTCAATAATTTTTACTATTTTTGCATCAGAAAGGACATAATTTTGGCAATAAGTTTAATAGCAAAAAAGTTGAAGCAGCTCCGCAAGGAAAACGGAATGACCCAAGTTGACCTCGCAATGAAGTCGGGCGTAGGGCTGAACTTCGTAAGGGAACTGGAACAAGGAAAAGAAACCGTCCGTATGGACAAGGTGGCTCAGGTATTCGTGCTTTTCGACTATGAATTGGTACCTCAAAAGAAAAGTAACGAGTGATGAAAGCTGCATTGGTTAAATACAAGAACATTAGAGCCGGCCTCCTGAAGGAAACAGATGAAGGCTATGAATTCCAGTATGACTCTGAATACCTTGCCTCGGATTCCCCTGCTGCCGTCAGCCTGACCTTGCCGCTCAGCGACAAGCCTTACAAGTCTCCTGTCCTCTTCCCTTTCTTTGACGGGCTGATTCCGGAAGGTTGGTTGCTGGATGTGGCACTCAGAAACACGGATATTAGTGAACTGGACCGCTATGCGCTGCTTCTGCTTTGCTGTAAAGACTGTATAGGCGCAGTGAGTGTTGAACCGCTAAATGATGAATTCCATGAGTAAGTGCCTGTATTGCTATAGGGAATTGGACTCAGGAGAACTCGATTTCCACAAGGAGTGCGTGAAGAAGTTCTTCGGGACTTCTGAGGCACCGGCTTTTGACTACTCGAGGGATGAAATGGATGAGCTTGCGGGGAAGATAATCCAGTCACAAACAACACTTACCGGTGTCCAGCCAAAGTTATCGCTCCATCTGGACAAGCACCGTAATAGCCATAAACTTACCATCGAGGGTCTCTGGGGAGATTTCATCTTCAAACCGCAGACAGAAAGATTCAGACTGCTTCCTGAAAACGAGGATCTGACAATGCATCTTGCCGGGCTTGCAAAAATCAAAA
>NZ_JBAELF010000116.1:0-37367 GCF_056211015.1 Candidatus Egerieousia sp. | reverse complement strand
AACGGGCCGGCAAAGACATCGGAACACTGATATTATCCGCCCGGTTAGGAAATGAAACATAAATAAACGCTTCCGCCCTAAACATTGCCTCCGGCACACGTTCAATTAATCGCAATCAAACTTTCTTGCGGAATTGAGGTTATATATCAAGCAGGTCACATTCCAGTCTTTTGATCTCTGGCGTCCTTTCGTCATCAAGGACATGGTCAAGAACCTTCAAGAGGTCATCAATTGAAGACGCAACATCCTTGTCGATTGTATCGGTCCATTTTTCGTCCATTGGCGTGCAAGTAATAAATTAATCCGGAGAACACTGGAAAGAGACGACAATGGCACGCTGATATCGCTTATGACTCCGTTCGGCGGCAGGTCACTGATAACAAGGCCTCATCAGAGGCCTAGCGGAAGCCGCAGATTTGCTGGAAGGCCTGAACCTTGCGGAGAGATTGCGAAGAGTTGCCAGGAGCAGCAAGTTCGGTATAGCCCGGGAGCGGTGCAGTACTGATACCACATCAGTGGTATAGCGATGCCCGCGGATTTGTGCGAAAGCGAATAAGCTGCGCAAGGGCACAAATCCGGTATAGGGCAAAGAGCGGAAATAAACACGACTTGGGACAGAGTCCCAACGAAAACACAAGCGGCAGGTCACTGGAATATGAAAAAGCTTTGCCCAGGAAAGGCAAAGTTTTTCAGATGAAGTGACTGCCGCAGCCAGCTTGCAAAAAATGCGCATATACAACTCCCTGAATAGAACAAATTGCTTATCTTTGAGGAATAGACTTATTTACCATCGCTGTGAAAGAAAGAATAATATGTTTCCTGCTTGCTTCCGCAATCATTGCAAGCTGCTCGAAGGGTGGTCTTGACCCTGACAGGCCCGGGCCTGAAACAAAGCCCGAAGCACCTGCCGACGAACAGCTGATTTATCCTGCTCCGCAGAACAGGCAGTTCAGGAAGATAGCCTACTTCCCAAGCTACAGGAATGTTGGAGCCTCCTACGTCCCTGATTTCATTTATGAGAGCATAGATATTTGCTATTACGCATTCGCCACCATCAACAGCGATTACAGTGCGAGCGTGGAAGCTCCTGCTACATTGCAGGCACTGGTTTCAAGAGCCCACGGTATGGGCAAGAAGGTTGTAATCAGTTTTGCAGGTAACAGCTCCATATATGGGAATATGGTTGCAAGCAGGGCAGGCAGGCTCAAGTTCATAAATTCCATCATGGAGATTGTGAACAGATACTCGCTGGATGGAGTGGACAATGATTGGGAATATCCAAGCACAAAGAATGGAAGTGCGGCCGGCAATGTGCAATTGATGAGGGAATTCAGCAACATATTGCATGCTCCGGACTGCGGCAAGCTGCTCACCATGGCAATAACTCCGGGCAAATATGCGGGTTCATACCGTGATGCCATTGTGGATGAACTCTTTGATTGCGTTGACTGGTTCAACGTAATGACATACGATGACTATTCAACGGATACTCCCGGCATCAATCATGCCACCATGGAACTGGTTCAAACGGCCTTCAACTACTATGTTACTTCCCGCAAACTGCCCGGTGGCAAGTTTCTTGTTGGTATTCCCTGCTATGGCAGAGGTTCCGGAATAACCCAGAGCGGCACCGTTCTGAGCTATGCGGCAATTCTGGGACAGGGAGGGAATCCCGATGAGGACTCTGCGCTTGTGGAAGTCAGCGGCTCCAGTTATTCAGGCAGATACACCATTTATTACAATGGCCGCAATACCGTCCGCAAAAAAGTAAGGTTCGCCAAGGAAAACAATCTGGGCGGATACTTCTTCTGGGAACAAGGTGAGGACAGCTATGACGGGCGTTCGCTCATCAAATGTGCTTTCCAGGAAGAACAGGGCAAGTGATCTACTGGGTGATATAACTGCAGAAGAGGAACTTGAAAGCCCCTATGCCGGCAGCATGGGTGTCGATTGTCTCACCGGACTCATCAAGTATCAATATTGAAGAGTTCGTGGTGAAGTCATTGCTTTCGGCAACAATGAAGTGACCTGTGAACGGGATTACAGCAAAGCCGCTGATATGATGTCCTGAATAGATCACGGTGTAGTCGCCGGTTCTCTGGCTCACATTATATACCTTGGAGCTCTTGACAGTATAGTCTGAATTATACTCGGTTGAGATGGTATAAAGTTCATTGTCGTTGCTCACATACAATATTCCGTCATAGTCCACAGGACCATTGAACCTGTTCAGACATTTGAATGTTCCAGGCTCAACAAGGACGATGCCCTGATAAGGATATGATATGGCAAGTCTGTTGTTCTGCGGCAAATATATTATCTGCTTGGGAGCGCCTGTGTAAACTTCATCCTTGTATGTGTCAATGATTTTCATGCCATACAGATCAACCATTGTAACTCCTCCGTCGTGGGTCACGTATGCCTTCTGTTCATTGTCAACTGCTACGCCCTGTACGTTGTTGCCAATGTGAACATTGGAGATGAATTCTGCTGTCTGAACATCATAGACCGAGAGTGAACCGTTGGTATAGGTATAGTTGTAATATTCATCCACTGTGTAATCCTTGCCGGCATTGGCCACGCAAAGACTCTGCATGCTGGCTGCCATTGAACGGGGATTGTCAATTCCATTGGTAACACCCTGTGACAATGCTCCAAGACCGATCATTGCAACCGGAACGAGCTTGTCCGGATTTGCGCAAAGCAGATATCCGAGGCCGGTCTTGATTGCTGTTACGTCCATTATGGTTGAAGCCAGCTCATAACCATTCACCTGTTTGAAGACCCTGTTTATGGTTGTATGAGTATCTTCCTCATAAACTGAAATCTCACCGTTCTGCTCGGTATAGTTTCCCTGATTGAAAATGTATGTGTATTCAACTGTCCTGAATGGATCATCGTTGCCGTTATCCGATGAACATGCTGAAAAAGCAACAGCCATCACCGCAAGTACAATAAAAAATCTCTTCATAAAAATCGTTCTTATATCCTCACAAAAATAATCAAAAAGCTATAGAGTGCCAAAATATAAAACATCCGGGCCTCAATGGAATGAAGTCCGGATGTTCTATTAATGAATTGACTTGAAAGAAGTCGCGCGGAATTAATCGTTCAGGGAAGCTCTGAAGAATGAGAGCACCTTTGCATCCTTGTCGGCTGCTGCGATGGTCTCCTTTACAGAAGCCTTGCCATCACCCATCTGATACTCCTGCTCCTCAAGAGTGTTCTCCTTGAAGAACTTCTGGATACGACCCTTTACAATGTTCTCAATCATTGCTGCAGGGAGAGAAGCTGCTTTCTGCTCAGCAACGGTCTTCTTGATCTCGCGTGCCTGTGCTGCCTGCTCAGGTGTGAGCCATCCCTTTGCTGTGTTGGACTCAATGTGGTCCTCGCTGTCGCAGTGTGCAGGATTGATGCCGGCTTTCTTGAGAGCTGCATCAACTGCCTTGCTTACCTGCTCCTCCTTTGTCTTCTCTATGGCAACCTGTCTCTCGTTCTCAACTACGGCTGCAGGACAGTCGGCAGCTGCAACTGATACAGGGTTCATTGAAACCACCTGCATTGCAACGCCCTTGCCAAGCTCAGCAGGAACCGGTTTGTTGAAAGCAACAATGGCTCCGAGCTTACCGTTGATAGTGTGAACGTATGAAGATATGTAAGCTGCCTCGAGCTTAGCGTAAGATACAAGCTGGTGTTTCTCACCGCTCTTTCCTGTCTGCTGTGTAATGGCGTCCTGAACTGTACCCTCACCCATCTTGCATGCAAGAAGTTCATCCTTGCTTGCAGGAAGAGCTGCAATGGCAACGTCTGCAATGGCCTTTACAAGATTCTGGAACTCCTCGTTCTTAGAAACGAAGTCTGTTTCGCAACCAAGGCAAACGATAACAGCCTTTGTGCTGTCTGCATTGAGTCTTACAACAACTGCTCCTTCAGATGTCTCTCTGTCTGAACGTTTTGCTGCAACGAGTTTACCTTTCTCACGTATAATCTCCTGTGCTCTGTTGAAATCGCCTTCAGCCTCTACAAGGGCCTTCTTGCAATCCATCATGCCGGCACCGGTCATTTTGCGCAATTTTGCTACATCTGCTGCTTTAATTTCCATAGCTCGTAAATCTTACTGTTATTCTTCTGTTTTCTCTTCTGCCTTGGCCTCAACAGGTTTTGCAGATTTCCTTGGTCTGATTCTCTTTCCTACCGGTGCATCGTTATCCTTGCCTTCTGCTGCCTCTTCCTTTACGTCCTTCTCTTTCTCCTTCTCGATTCTTCTCTCCTCGATACCCTCAGCTATTGCTGCACAAAGGGCGTCCATAACAATGGAAATTGATTTGGCTGCATCATCGTTTGCAGGGATTACATAATCAATAGGGGTTGGATCGCAACATGTATCAACCATTGCAATCACCGGTATTCCCAAACGGTTGGCTTCCTTAACTGCGTTGGCCTCCTTCTGTACGTCAACTACGAATACAGCTGAAGGAAGACGGTTAAGATCTGCTATTGAACCAAGGTTCTTCTCCAATTTGGCTCTCTGACGGGTAATCTGGAGTTTCTCTCTCTTTGCAAGAGTCTCGAAAGTACCGTCGGCAATCATTTTATCAATGGTGTTCATCTTCTTAACTGCCTTACGGATTGTAGGGAAGTTAGTAAGCATTCCACCTGGCCAGCGCTCTGTAACGTAAGGCATGTTAACCTCCTTTGATTTGAGAGCAACTATATCCTTGGCCTGTTTTTTTGTAGCTACAAACAGAACTTTGCGGCCTGCTCTTGCAAGCTGTTTCATTACGTTTGAAGCCTCATCTATCTTGAGTGCGGTCTTATGCAAGTCAATAATGTGAATTCCGTTCTTCTCCATGAAAATGTATGGAGCCATCTTAGGATTCCATTTTCTCTTCAAATGACCAAAATGACAACCTGCATCAAGTAAATCTTGGAAATTTGTATTAGGCATTACTTTAATTTTTTAATTTTTATTTTTCTCTTTTCTTCAATTGCGGGTAGCGGTTTTCATCCGGTCCCGCCAATTTTCCGCAGAAGGACAATTTCCGGTAGTTTCCACACCACTTTCCCAGCCAAGTGGGAAAATCCTGAAATTTGACAATCCTCCTGTACAAAAAACTTATCAGCTTGCAAATGTTAACGTTTGCTGAATTGGAAGCGTCTACGTGCGCCAGGCTGACCAGGTTTCTTCCTTTCTACAACGCGTGAATCACGTGTGAGGAAGCCTGCTGACTTCAGGGTTGAACGATAAGCCTCTCTGTCTATTTCACAAAGTGCTCTAGAGATGCCTAAGCGAACTGCCTCTGCCTGACCTTTGATACCGCCACCTGCAAGATTGATATTGATATCAAAGCTTGCGAGTGTACCGGTTGCCTCAAGTGGCTGTCTTACAATGAACTTCAAAGAATCAAGTGTGAAATACTCCTCAATGTCCCTGCCGTTGATTGTAATTGTTCCTTTACCTGCGGCTACATAAACGCGAGCAACTGCTGATTTACGTCTTCCAAGGGCGTTAATTACTTCCATGCTCAGTTTGATTAATAAATTTCATTCAAATTAATAACTTTCGGCTGCTGTGCAGCGTGTGGGTGCTCTGAACCCTCATAAACGTAAAGGTTACGGAAAAGATCCGATCCCAGTCTGTTTTTAGGAAGCATGTGCTTCACTGCCTCCTGGACTACGGCTAAAGGCTTGCGTGAAAGCAACTCCTTAGGGGTTGCGAAACGCTGTCCGCCGGGATAACCTGTATGTCTTACATACACTTTGTCGGTCAACTTCTTACCTGTAAGGCGAACCTTGCCGGCATTGAGAATGATGACATTGTCACCACAATCAACGTTAGGTGTGAAGCAGGCCTTGTTCTTGCCTCTGAGTATTATTGCAACCCTTGAAGCAAGTCTTCCCAATACTTGATCAGTTGCATCAATAACAACCCATTCCTTCTTTGCGGTCTGGGCGTTAGTGTACACTGTCTTGTAACTTTGATAATCCACTGTGTTGATTTTTAGGTTAATACTATATTTTGTTGCGATTCCCTAAATAAGGGGGTGCAAAGATAACTATTTTTCTTCAAGTAGCAAAAGATTCTTTACACCCATCGGTTTGAGCACTATTGTATTGTTATGGTCACGGCGGTTTCGGGAAAATCCGTTTATCGAGCCTCTGAGTTGCAGAAGCACAACCAGATCAGTTCTGTAAAGGGCGGCATCGGCGCCCTTGAGCACGAAAACGTTCTCCACATCCGCCACCTTAAGATAAGCGGCCTCGGTCCAGTCCGAGAGCATTCCATCTATGTATATAGGAGGAATAGGATTGCCCACCTCATATTCCGGCTCGCCGTTTTCTCCTGCGGTCCTTATCATCTTGAGCGCAATTCGGTTGCTTGTAATGAACCTGCCCGACGGTCCCGCCTTCAAGTAAAGCCCCGGATATGAAGAAACTATATATGTAAGCAGATTCATGTCATCGTGAATCTTCATTTCATCCCTTGTTCTCACAGCCCTCGCCTCCACAACACTGGTATATGGACCAACCTGGCCTTTTGTCCTTATAAAACCGGGCTTGCTGTCCGCAGCAACCACAAGGGCATTCAATGTATCCGCTTTAATCTCATCATCCGGATCCTTAACCCTCCTATCGTTGTACTTATGATAATTTTCCACTTGCGATAGTGTACCATCGCCGGTGGATGAATAGTCAAAGTATGGAGCATACTCGGGTTCTCCTGCAACAGGATATATGAAAAAAGAGCCGGTAATGTTTATGACAAATGAAACGCCATCGTAGAAATCAGGGACGGAGAGGGCGAAATTGCAGCTTGAGGGTGAAGATGCGCCCTTGTCCTCAATTTCCAGATATGCATTTGCGTAACCATCGGGGTTCAAGATTCTCCCTTCCTCAACATGATAGGAAAGATAAAGGCCAAGGTCATCGGAGGCAATGCCCACTTCATATTTTTTTGGAAGTTTCTTACGTGAAGTGAATACGGAGGAATGTATTTTCTGAATCATTTCCCTCTCCCCTGGAGCAAAATCCGACTGGTCCATAAGTTTCCAGATTTTCCTGGCCCTGGCAAGCTCCACGCTCACCGGTCCCGTCTCATGTTTCCACTCTGTTGAATTGGCGGACCCGGCGTCTGAAGAAGTGGCCTGTTGAATGTTTTCGGCAGGGTCTATTGTTATGCTCTTATGGAAAAGTGTCTGCCCCGGAGCATCCTTCTGGGCAAGTGTATATGCTCTCACTACATATACGCCGCTGGCAAGCGGTTCAGGTACAGGCAGAATGCCATAGTATTCACCATCAACTGCCGGGACCTTTGCCCATTCCAGCACTTTCGGCATGAAATTCTTCTTTGATTCACCATTCCTGTCAAGACTCTGATTCAGCAGCTCTACATAAAGATAACGGCTTACGGGAGCCTGCAAAGGGTCTGCAATGTAACCCTTGAAAAATATAGTATCACCGGGAGCGTAAGCTTCCTTGTCTGTAAGTATGAAAACCTTCTCGCCTGCAGGCTTCAAGCTGGAAGTTCCTTGTGCGTATGCGTTTGTAAGACATAACTCCAGCACCACCAGAAAGGCTGATGCAAATATTGACAATCGTCTCATAAGCGAATATTTTTAAAAGACAAGCCGTGCACTGTTCGCAAAAGAAATTCCAAATCATTAATTTTGCAAGCGGTTTGCAAGTTAACGCAAATTATGAAAATTGGCAATATAGATTTCGGAGAAAAACCACTGTTCCTTGCTCCAATGGAGGATGTGACCGATGCATCGTTCCGTTATATTTGCAAGGAATATGGTGCGGATATGATGTACACGGAGTTCGTCTCTTCAGACGGACTGGTGCACGACGCAGCAAAATCCTTTGCTAAGATGGTTACCTACCCGTATGAAAAACCAATAGGAATCCAGATTTACGGTCACATTCCGGATGCAATGGTAAGCGCAGCCCAGCTGGCCGAAAGGGCCGCAGAACTATCAGGCGGAGCGGGAGCCGACGTGATTGACATAAACTTCGGCTGCCCTGTGAACAAGATTGCAGGCCGCGGTGCCGGAAGCGGAATGATGCGCGAGCCTGACAAGATGGTTGAAATCACAAAGCGTGTGGTTGATGCGGTCAAACTGCCTGTAACTGTCAAGACCCGCCTTGGCTGGGATGACAATTCCAAAATCATAGTTGAACTTGCCGAGCGTCTGCAGGACGCAGGAATCCAGGCACTCACAATTCACGGACGCACAAGATGCCAGATGTACAAGGGCAGCGCAGACTGGACTCTCATAGGAGAAGTCAAGCGCAACCCGCGAATGCACATACCTATTATAGGTAACGGGGACATATGCACTCCGCAGCAGGCTAAAGCGGCGTTTGACAACTACGGTGTTGACGCAATAATGATAGGACGGGCCACGTTCGGACATCCCTGGATTTTCCAGGAAATCAAGCACTACCTGCAACAGGGCACACTTATGGAGCCGCTCACTGTGAGCCAGAAGGTTGAACTTGCAAAGAAACACTATCGCAGGTCAATAGAACTCAAAGGAGAGAGAGTTGGAATGCTGGAAATGCGCCGCCACCTGAGCTGCTATTTCAAAGGACTGCCGGACTTCAAGCCCACCCGCCTCAAGCTTGTGACCGAATGTGACCCCAACGAGGTTCTCAAACTTCTGGATTACATAAATGAGCACTGGTCCGGCGTTTACGACGAGCAGTCGAACACTTTAATAGGCTGAAAATTGTTTCAAGGAATATGATAAGAAGTAAAGTATTGTTGTTCCCTTACTGGCTTACCCTGAAAATCAGGCACTGGCTTTATGATACCGGGAGGATTCAAGGCAAGTCATACCCCATTCCGGTAATATGCATAGGTAACGTAACGGTTGGCGGAACAGGCAAGACCCCGCACGTTGAAATGATAATACGCCTGCTTCAGGACAGAATGAACATTGCCGTGCTCAGCCGCGGCTACAAGCGCAAGACAAAAGGCTTCCATCTGCTTGAAGAAAGCGACTCCGCACAAATAAGTGGAGACGAGCCTCTGCAGATCAAGCAGAAGTTCCCCGACATTCTTGTTGCCGTGTGTGAGGACCGCCAGAAAGGAATTGAGGAGATTCTTAATATTATAGGAAATAAAACCATAAAGGCCAATACACCGGACAATTCTGAAGACTTCCCTCTTGAAGAAACAGACATCTTCTCACAGCCCGAGAAGCCTTGGATCATACTCCTCGACGATGCTTTCCAGCACCGCAGGGTCATTCCTTCAAAGAATATTCTCCTTGTTGACTGGAACCGCCCGATTGACCAGGACGAACTCCTGCCACTTGGAAATCTCAGAGACCTTCCTGAGCAGAAGAAACGCGCCGATATTGTCATTATTACAAAATGCCCTCAGATGGGCTTCATGGAAGGTATCCAGATTGAGGAAGCAGCCAGGGAAGCCGCCCTCCAGCAGGAGGCAATCTGGAGGAAGAAACTCAAGCTCAGACCTGAACAGGATTTGTTTTTCACCTCGATAGATTATTGCACCCCGCAGGGAGTCTTTCCCAAGGAATGCAACACCCGCTACATTTATTCAAAGGAAGCCATTGCATTCAGCGGGATTGCAACCAACAAGGATTTCTTCAACCACGTTGAACTGAACTTCAGAATGAAGGATGCCATAAGTTTCGCGGACCACAGGAACTTCACTCAGTCTGACATCTCACACATAGACAGTCTTTCAAGGAGCAATCCTCTGGCCGTTGTTCTCACAACTGAGAAGGACAGCAAGCGCCTCACGGATTCTCGTTACATAAACAAAGATCTCAAAGCAAAGTTGTTCTACGTACCAATACAGGTGAACATACTCTCCAAACAGGCTCAAGCTGAATTCATAAACAGATTACTGCTTATGCGCTGATTGAATTAAGTAATCTTCAAAAAATAACTTATTTGAACAATTTCTATTTTTAACAACAAAAAAAGCGGCTTTTGACAAAGCCGCTTTTTTGTTATAGTAGCAAACTACTAGAGAGTTGGAGCCTCAGCATCCCAGAATACTGGAACATAAGGAATGCTCTTGTCTGTAGCACCCTGAATTGTTCCATACTTCTCATATGACTCAGCGCAGTGAGCGTTGTTATAGTTAGTCTCATGAGTAGAATGCATCCACCTTCTTGGGAAGAATGACCTGCCTGTTCCAATTGTTGAAGTTGTACCAGGTCTGTATGCAGGCTCTTTCATTTCTGTATAAACGCCCTTGTCGTAGTAGTCATACTTACGCATATCATTCCAGTTCTGGTAGTTAGGACCCATAGCAATGAACTTCTGCATCATAATGTCAGAAAGGGTAAGTTTATCTTGTGTCTGGCATACAGCGTCACCACCTATATAATCCGAAATAGCTTTAGCATCCATAGGGCCATAAGCGAAACTTACGTCAAAGCCTCTTGCTGTTGTGCAGCTTCCTTTGCCTTTCCATTCGTTGAGTTTCACGTTCATTCTGTCGAAATGAGCCTTGATACCATCTTTGTATGCTGCAAGAGCTTCGCCCTTCTTACCCTGGAGGAAATAAGCCTCAGCCTTGATGAAACAAGCCTCAGCGTATGTGAAAATATCACCGTCTGAATCAGGTCTTGTGTAGAATGAGCCTGTTCCCTGAACGTAACCCAAGGATCTTGTTGTTGCGGGGCTTCCTGAACGGTAGCAGTTCACATCGTTTGCTGCCAAACCGCCGCACTCAAAGAGACCATCACCTGCGAGCTGAACATACTTGATATCCTCTACATACAATGGCTCGTTATCAACAACCATCATTGCACCAGGAAGATACTCAATCTGTACATTGTCCGGATTAACTGTTATCTTTACATCCTTGCCTTCTCTGTAATATTTCTTTACGCCAGCTACGAAATCATCCACGCTGTTGTAAGAGTTGGCAATTGATGAGTTAGGATATGTTCTGATTCTTGCTGCGTCTGATTGCGCAACTGCCGGAGCAAGAGTTGCGTTGCAGTTGCCGAGCACGTGTCTTGCAGCCTTCTGACCACCGTCTGCTTTATAGCAGTCAATACCTTCATCCAACAACCATTCGTAAGAAACAATCTGGTTGCCAGCCTCATTGAGATCAACATGGTACATTGCAGAAGGAAGAAGCTTCTCAGCACGAGGATCCTTTACGCCAGAACCTTTGAAGTTGGTAAGAAGATTTACGTACCATCTGTTCATTCTCTGGCCTGTTCCCCAAGCAGCAGAGTCCCAGATTGTACAAGGACCGTATGCATCACCTACGGTGAAGCAGGTGTTTGCAGACTCAACGTTAGCAAAGGTTGCAATAAGGTCGTCTGAATGGCTCTTCATGCCTGAAGCGTTAACGCAATCAATAGCGTTCTGAATGTAAGAAGCATCAAGCTTGCTCATTGTCATATACATTCTTGCTTTCATAAGCTGTGCAAGCATCTTCCATTTATTGGCATCACCACCGAACCAGCAGTCTCCCTTTGCAAGAGGAGTAGCTGTAGCGCTCTGAGATGTACTGAGAAGACTGATTGCTTCATCAAGATATAAGAGGCAATTTGCGTAGATTTCATCGCCGTCATCATATGCAGGTGCAAGTGTAGCGCCATCACAAGCCTCAGCATGTGGCATTTCACCGAAAAGGTCAACCATCAATACTGAACCCATTGCCTCAATGATGAGACCAGCTGCTTTGTAATGAGATGCGCCTTCTTTATCGGCAGCCTCATACAGATAAGGAATGTTGCAGGCTGCACCAATGAACCAGTTCTGGTAAGCTGTTGTTGAGTGGCCCTGCGCAAAGTCCCATTCCATAAGCAATGAATTGGTAGCTGTACGGCTGGCCATTGCATACATCTGAGTGGTAAGGTTTGTACGGAAGCAAGCATTGCCCCAAGCATACATATAGTAGTACTGAATCCAAGGGAGACGTACATCAACTGTTGCGG
This sequence comes from Candidatus Egerieousia sp., assembly GCF_056211015.1. NCBI lineage: Bacteria > Pseudomonadati > Bacteroidota > Bacteroidia > Bacteroidales > Candidatus Egerieousia > Candidatus Egerieousia sp. The sequence continues at coordinate 25,425 of NZ_JBAELF010000116.1, read as the reverse complement.
TCTCCGCACTTGGGCTGTCAGGATCGGTGTTAACGTCCAGCCAATCCTTGCAGGATGTGGTGCCCAGAAGGAGAGCAATACACATTAAACTAAGTAATATCTTTTTCATATATATATCTCCTTTTTAAATTAGAATGTAAGGTTTACACCAAATGAGAATGATCTCTGGCTAGGAACACCGCAGTAGTCAACGCCTACTGAACCGGATCCACCAGTACCTGAACCAACTGCTGCAACCTCAGGATCCATACCGCCCTTGTAGTTTGTCCAAGTGAAGAGGTTTGTTGCTGCAACGGTAGCTGTAAGATTCTTGATGAATGACTGACCCTTGATAAGATTTGAGAAATCGTAAGCAAGGCTGATTGAACGGAGTTTCAACCAGTTGGTCTCTGTCATGAAGTTGTATGCATTCTCCTGATAGTTGCCCCAGTACTGCTGTATCATGTAAGCACCTGCATAGGTCTTGCCATTGATTACATAATTCTGGCCTCTCTCATAAGTATATTCAACAGGCTCCATAGTCTTTGAATCAACACCGGAAACGGTAACTTTGTCACGGTTTGCAGCTGTCATGAGAGACTGGCCACGTCCTGTGAGGTAGTACTGTGTACCATTGTAGATGTCACCACCAATACGGAAGTCGAGGAGGAATGACAATGTGAGGTTCTTGTAACGGAAGTCATTGCTGATACCACCTGTGAGTTTCGGCTCACGGTTACCAACTATGTTTGTTGTGTTGCCTTCGAGTTTGTAAAGACCGGTAGCGGCATCAACCTGATAGCGGCCGTTGCTAAGCTCCTCTCCGTCTACCTTCTCTCTCAACCAACGGTTACCGGTAAGGGCGAGGAAGTTGCCGTTAGGAATTGAAGCAGCCTTGATACCACCGAGCTGAACGTCGGTTACATAGAGAATATCAACTCCTGTTATGAAATCGCCAAGAGTACCCTTGTTTTTTGCCATATTCACGGTAATGTTCCAAGAGAAATTCTTGCTCTCAATAGGAGTACCGCTCAACATAAGCTCAATACCTTTATTAGATACGGAACCGCAGTTTGTGGTAAGGAAAATGTAACCTGTTGACTGAGCAAGACGAGGGCTGATGATCTGATCGTCTGTCTTTGAGTTGTAGTATGTGAAGTCAGCGTTCAAACGTCCGTTGAAGAATTTCATCTCAGCACCTACTTCCCAGGATTTCTGAATCTCAGGCTTCATGTTTGAAGAACCACCTGTCCAGCTGTTACCAACACCTGTGAAGTTGCCGTTAACAACCTCTGAATCCCACATATAGAAGTTTGTAAGGTATGGGTCAGCATCCTTACCAACCTTTGCCCAGGAAGCTCTTACCTTACCGAAAGTAAGAATGTCGTTCTTAGGAAGAACCTCTGTGAACACGAATGAACCGCTTACTGATGGATAGAAGTAAGACTGGTTGCTCTTTGGAAGTGTTGAAGACCAGTCGTTACGTCCTGTAACTGTCAGGTAAGCAATGTTCTTGTAAGCGGCGCGGAACTCACCGTAAAGACCGAGGAGGCGCTTGCGTGAAGTTGACTCTGTAAAGTGTTTGTTCTTATCAAGTATGTTACCGAAGCTTATTGTTCCAGGGAGAACGAAATCCCAACCCCACTGGCTCTGTCTTACCCTCTTGGTCAACTCAGATGTACCACCTACGAGGAGGTTGAAGTCAAAGTCACCGAAAGTTTTGTGAGCGTTAACCATAAGGTTATTGGTAAGGTATGTGTAGTTAACCTTGCTCTTGCTCAAACGGCCGTTCTGATATGTCTCCTTTGCGGCTGCACCAGGAGCGATGTATGTGTATGAATCATTATTATAGGTATCAACACCTACTCTGTATGAAACGTTCAGCCAATCGGTGATGTTTGCATTTGCATTGACAGCACCTGTGAAACGCTCGTTGCGGTCTGTCAGGTTGTTCTTGTTGATAATCCAGTATGGGTTCTCAACGTCGTTTGCAGGATCCTGATTAGGGAACATTCTGTGTTTTGTTCCGTCCTCGTTCAACCAGTAAGACATATTCTCATTTCTAGCCCATCCGTACAACGCTGTCATGGTACCGTTACCGCCACCATCGTACAAACCTGAAGATGTAAGGGTCTTCTTTGTGTTGGCTACTGAATAGGATACATTAGCGCCTACTGAAATCTTGCCGTATTTCTGCTCACCGTTGAAACGGAAAGTGGTCTTGTCATAACCGGTCTTGCGAACAACACCGGCCTGATCGTAACGTGAAGCTGAAAGATAGAAGCTGCCGTTCTTGTTACCACCTGAAACACTGAGGTTGTTGTCCCAAATGTTACCGCCTCTGAAGAAGTCGCTTACGTTGTCATAAACCTTACCGGTAATCTTTTCACCCCAAGAAGAAGTGATCTGATCGGTCTGAAGAACACCGTTCATATCGTATGAACCTCTTCCATAAACGCTCTGGATTGAAGGGCCTGATGTAACTGTTGAATAGGTGTACTTGCTTGAGAAGTTAACCTGTACTCTGCCGTCACCATTACCTTTCTTGGTTGTGATAACGATAACACCGTCTGCTGCGCGTGATCCGTAAAGAGCGGCTGCGGCTGCACCTTTGAGGACAGACATGCTCTCAATATCCTCAGGGTTGATATCCATTACACGGTTTGAGAATGTTGTGGCTGTCTTTGTGACACCGTCTGTACCAGAGTTACCACCGTTGACTGTGGAGTTATCGTAAATGATACCGTCAACAACGAACAAAGGCTGGTTGTCACGGCTCTCGTTTACTGAGTTTCCGCCACGGATGATAATTGAAGAACCTGCACCGGCAGCACCACCTGACTGTGTAACGTTAACACCGGCAACCTTACCTGCCAATGAGTTTACAACGTTGGTCTGTTTGTTCTTCAGGAGTTCCTTTGAACTCATCTCTGTAACTGAATAACCGAGGGCTTTTCTCTCTTTCTTGATACCCATGGCGGTTACAACTACATCATCAAGTGCAACTGCATCTTCCTGCATTGTCACATTGATGACAGATTTGTTGTTTACTCCAACTACAGCGTCCTTCATTCCCATTACTGAGAATACGAGGGTTCCGTTTGCAGGAGCATTGAGAGCGTATTTACCATCAATGTCTGTTGAAACACCTGTAGTTGTTCCTTGAACCATTACGAATACACCTACCATTGGCTCGCCGGCCGGATCAGTAACTGTACCAGTAACCTTTACATTCTGAGCAAGGGCAACACCTGCTGAAAGAAGCACTGCTGCAACGCTCATCAGTAAAAATCTTAAAGATTTAAAATGATTAATGAACATAAGTTATAAATTAGGTTAGTTAAAAAAATTGTGCCTTGTATACAACATTGAGCAAATTTACAACATTTTTCTTATTTAATACTTTTTTTTATATATTTTTTAATAGATGAATGAAAGTTTTTCACTGGCGACAGCTATGAAATTTCAGCGGAGTGCTGCAATTAACTATCGCTGTGCTTGAAAATTAGAATTATTATTATAAATTTGTAAAATTTATGCGGAAAACCGCCTGAAAAGTAAAAATTTATAACAAATTCATACAAACCAACACTTAATTAATTATTAACCTAACAAACAATCTATGTTTAAACTTAAATCATTCGGATTGGTTCTGGCAATGATGCTTTGCGCAAGCCTTGCTTTTGCACAGAACGCGAAGGTTACAGGTACAGTCACCGACCCTAACGGGGAACCGATGGTTGGCGTATTTGTAATGATTCAAGGAACAACTACAGGTGTTTCAACAGACATTGACGGTAAATACACCATCAACGCTCCTGTTAATGGAACACTCGAGTTCTCAGTAATGGGAATGCAGACAGCAGTTGTTCCTGTAAACAACAAATCTGTCATTGACGTTAAGATGGCTGAGGACGCCGTTCTTCTCGATGACGTAGTTGTAACAGCTATGGGTATGAAGAGGGAGAAGAAAGCCCTCACATACGCAGTTCAGGACGTTAAAGGTTCATCTCTCATTGAGAACCGTACCGATAACGTTGTTTCTTCACTTTCAGGTAAGATTGCCGGTATGACCGTTACAGGTACAAGCGTTCCTGGTGGTTCAAACCGTATCGTTATCCGTGGTGAGTCTTCATTGAACAACAACCAGCCTCTGGTAGTGGTTGATGGTGTTCCTTTTGACAACACACAGGGTTGCGACGATACAGACGGCATGGCTTGGGGTGGTTTCGACTACGGTGATGGTATGTCAATGCTGAACCCTGATGACATTGAGTCAATCTCTGTATTGAAAGGCCCTTCAGCTGCAGCTCTCTACGGTTCACGCGGTGGTGCGGGTGTTATCCTCGTTACAACCAAGAGCGGCAAGAAAGGTACCAAACCTGTTGTTAACTTCAACAGCAATTTCACATTCGAGAATGTAGCTCTCCAGCCTGATTTCCAGAACGAATACGGCCAGGGTACCGCAGGTGCATGGGACCAGAGCTCACGTGTTTCCTGGGGTCCTAAGATGGGAACATCCGTTCCTTACTGGAAGACCAAAGGCGCAACAAGCAAACCTATGGAGGCTAAAGGCAACAACTTCAGCTCATTCATGGAAACAGGTTACTCCCTGACCAACTCACTCGACGTATCTGGCGGTACAGAGAAATCAACCTACAGATTCGGTGTTTCCAACATGAGACAGAACGGTGTTATTCCTAACAACGGCATTTACAAGACCAATCTTACAGCACGCGTAAGCACTGAGATCCTCCCAAAACTCACAGCTGAGGTAAAGATCCAGTATGCTAACCAGAAAGGCAAGAACCGCCCTGCATTGTCAGTATCAAGCTACAACCCTATCTTCGCTTTGATTTATACTCCTAGAAGTATCAATCTCCGCGATATGGAGCCTCTTTTCAACGAGGATGGCGAAATACTCGACTGGTATGAGAACATGACAGGCAGCAAGCTTTCTACAATCCAGAACCCTTGGGCCATCACAAACCTCACAGGCAACACAGACCGTACAAACCGTGTTACAGCTCACGGCTCCCTCAAATATCAGATTCTTCCTTGGTTGGACATCAAGGGTCAGTATGGTATTGACACCTATTCCACACATAAGGACAGATGGGTACGCCACGGCCTTACCTCAGGTACACCGGACGGTTCATACAATGTGAACACCCTCAACTTCTCAGAGGTTAACGCAGACTTCATGCTCTCAGCTCACAAGGACAACTTCCTTGGTTCAAAATTCAACCTTTCAGGAAGCTTTGGTGGAAACATCATGCACAGAAACAGCAGATCAACTTCAGAGTCTGCAACAGGTCTGAACGTTCCTGAACTCTACACCATTTCAAACGGTAAGACAATCTCAGCTTCAAGCAGCACTTCAGAGAAGGAGATTCAGTCAATCTACGGTATGTTCCATGCAGAGTACGACGGTTATGTATTCCTGGATGTTACAGCTCGTAACGACTGGTCATCAACCCTTCCAAAGAACAAATGGTCATATTTCTATCCATCTGTATCAGCAGGTCTGGTTGTTACCGAGATGTTGAACAAACTCAATGTGAACGTTCCTACATGGTGGACATACGCAAAGGTTAGAGCAGCTTACGCACAGGTTGGTAAGGATACTTCTCCATACGAGCTTTATCCTGTAATGTCAACAGCTTCAAACCAGGCAGGCGGCCAGATGATAGCTACACTTCCTGGCACACGTCCTAACGCAGAGCTCAAACCTGAAAGACAGAGCGGTTATGAGCTGGGTATCGAGTCAAGGTTCTTCGACGGCCGTTTCGGATTCGATTTCACATGGTATGATCAGACAACCAAGGATCAGATCATCAGCCTTCCTACATCAATCACCTCAGGTTACACAGCAAAGCTTGTTAACGCAGGTAAGATTCAGAACAAGGGTATCGAGCTGGTAGTTGATGTAATTCCTATCGAGACAAAGGAATGGAATTGGAAACTCTCTTTCAACTATACCAAGAACTGGTCAAAGGTCAAGGAACTTGCAGAAGGTATGGATACATACGTTCTTGCCAACCCTATGGGCCAGAACATCCAGGTTGTTGCACAGGTAGGCGAGCCTTACGGTGAAATCCTTACAAACGACATCAAGGTTAATGAGAAAGGTGAGAAACTCGTTGGTGACAATGGTAAATATGTAGTTGACGCAACCAAGAGAAGCAAAGGAAACATGAACCCGGACTGGATGGGCAGCTTGAGTTCTTCATTGTCATACAAGGGATTCGACTTCAACTTCCACATTGACGCACGTATCGGCGGTAAGATGTATCTCCAGTCAATGATGAGACTTGAGAGCAACGGACAGACAGCAAGCACACTCCCTGGCCGTGCAGAATACTACGCTACAGGCAAGGGTCTGATAAGTGAAGGTGTAAACGTTAACACAGGTCTTCCTAACACTGTTGAACTTGACCCTACAACTTACTATGGTCAGTTCTACGGCAACCAGGGATACTATATGTACAGTACAACAAACGTACGCATGCGTGAAATGAGCCTTGGTTACACCTTCCCTAAGAGATGGTTCAACGGTACAATCATCAGCAACCTCAAACTCAGCGTTGTTGGTACCAACCTCTTCTTCTTCTACAACGACCTCCCGGGCTACGATCCTGAGTGTACATTCTCAACAGGCACCGCACAGGGTGTTGAGACCTGCGCTCTTCCATCTACACGCCGTTTCGGATTCAACCTTAATGTAACATTCTAAACATCAAAAAGGAGACAATTATGAAAAGAATATTCAAATCAGTTCTAGCTGTTGCATCTGTACTTCTTTTGATGACCAGCTGTACAAGCAAATTCGAGGATATGAACGTTAGCCCTAACAGTCCTTCTGCGGGCAACGTTGATCCTAAATTCGAGTTCCAGTATGCTGTTTCACGCTCAATATCTTACAGAAACACCTATCAGTCAGGTGAGCAGATTACAATTGCCACATTCTGCGAGTATGATGCAAACAGCACCCAGTCCGCTTCAGACTACTTCATGACCAATCAGGATGTTGGTCACGCATGGGATCAGCCATACACATGTCTTACGAACCTCAACAACATCATCCGTACATATGCCAATAATGCGGACGGTAACACGAACTCAAACGTTGGCTACATGGCAATGGTTTGGAAAGTTTGGACAATGCTGCGTGTTACTGATTTCTTCGGTGACATTCCTTATACAGAGGCTGCTTCTGCAGAGGCAACTCTTCCTAAGTATGACAATCAGAAAGATGTTTATACAGCAATGTTCAGCCAGCTTGACGAAGCTGTTGCAGGACTTAAGAACGGCAAGGGAAACATTGGAAGTTATGACCTCATTTATGGCGGTGACACACAGAAATGGATCAAGCTTGCCAACACAATTCGTCTGAGAATGGCTTTGCGTATCTACGACGCAGACGCATCCACAGCAAAGACACAGGCGGCAAAGGCTTTGAGCGATGGCATCATTTCTTCAGCAGATGAAGAGGCAATGATGGCAATGGGTGACGAGAGCAACTCCGATTACTCCTGGAATCCTCTCTATTACGGTAGAGGTTCAAGCCACTCAACAGTTCACATGTGCCTGTCATATTACAACATAATGACCAACCTTGGCGGCATTGACTGGCCTGCTGCAGGCAGCGAAGCTGCAAAGAACAGCAATGTCAGGGCTGAAGTCATGAATGCCGTTGAGCATCCTGCAAAAGTTGACCCACGCGGTCTTGTTCACTTTGGTGTAGTTGGCGAGCGCGGTTACGTTGACGCAAGCAAGATTGGTCACTGGAGAGGAAGTGATCCAGGTTGGGCTAACTCAAGCACACTTGGAGGTGAGTTCCTTTATGGCAGTTCAGACAATGACCAGAACTATTCAGCAATAGGACCATTCTACTATGCTACAGCAGCAAGACCTTGGCCTATCATCAAATATGCTGAGGCTTGTTTTCTCAAGGCAATTGCTGCAGAGCGCGGCATTTCAGGTGCTGGAGACGCAAAGGCCAACTATGAGGAAGGTATCAGAGCCGATATGAAGTATCTGGGCTTCTCAGATGCAGTAATCAGCACATACATTGCATCTGATGCAAAGAATGTAAATGGAACAAGCGTTAAATGGGATGACAATGCCGGTGCAAACAACACAGCAATGGACAAGATTATTACCCAGAAGTGGATTGCTGGTTTCATTGAGAACGCATACGAGGCATGGTCTGACCACAGGCAGTATCACAAACCTGTTCTCATTCCTTTCGCACACGTATATGCAGACTTCCACAGAAGCCAGTCAGATTATGACAACAACACTCCTAACGCATATATCAAACGCGGATACTATCCTGCAGGTGAGCAGACAACAAATGCAGAGAACCTGAATGACGCCATTGCAAGACTTGGTGGCAAGGACGATGTTCAGAAGAACGTTTGGTGGGATGTTGACTAACAACATACTGCTGTAAATAAAAAAAGGTGGCTCACGCCACCTTTTTTTATTTGGAGATATAAGCACTAAACCAGACCGCTGAATCCCATAAATGCAAGAGCAAGGATACCTGCTGTAATCAAAGCAATAGGAACACCCTTGAATGATTTAGGAACACTGGCAAGATCAAGCTGCTCTCTCAAACCGGCAAAGATAACCATTGCAAGACCGTAACCTACTGCGCAGGCAAGAGCATATACTATGCTTTCGCCCAGGTTGAGCATATGTGCTTCACCACCGAATGAGAATTCCTTTGTAACAACGCTTATTGCCACACCGAGTACAACACAGTTTGTGGTAATCAAAGGAAGGAATATACCAAGCGCCTGATACAGTGTAGGGCTCACTTTCTTTAGTATGATCTCAACCATCTGCACAAGAGCTGCAATAACCAGAATGAATGCAATGGTCTGCATGTACTCAATGTGAAGAGGAACGAGAATGTAATACTGTACAAGGTATGATACCAATGTTGCTATTGTTACAACAAAACATACGGCTGCGCTCATACCGGTAGCGGTTGATACCTTGTTGGAAACACCAAGGAATGGACAAACGCCAAGGAATTGTGACAACAGGATGTTGTTCACAAATATTGCCGAAATAATAATAATCAGATATTCCATATCAGTTTATTTATTTGCTTTAAGCTTGTTGAACAATACCATAAGATAACCGAGCACGAGGAATGCGCCTGGAGCCAGGACGAATGCAAGAGCACCGTCGGCAGCTGCGAACTTGTGTCCGAATACGGCCAGTGAACCGAGAATCTCCCTTATGAAACCGATAACGGTAAGAGAGCATGCGAAACCGAGACCTATGCCAATTCCGTCGAGAGCGGAATCAACGATTGAATTCTTGTTAGCGAAAGCCTCTGCACGGCCAAGAACTATACAGTTCACAACAATAAGCGGTATGAACAGACCAAGAGTTGCGTAAAGGTCAGGAACATACGCCTGCATAACGAGCTGGAGAACTGTAACGAAAGCTGCAATCACAACAATGTAGCAAGGGATACGTACCTTCCCAGGTATGAGTCCTGCTATTGCTGAAATCACCATGTTGGAAAGAATGAGGACGAATGTTGTAGCAAGTCCCATTCCCAGACCATTGATGGCTGAGGTTGTAGTGCCCAGTGTAGGACACATACCGAGAACCAATACGAATGTAGGATTCTCTTTGATAATTCCTTTGGTAATCAATCCGAATTTACTCATAGTACATTCATATTAATTGTTAGACTCAGCTGCCTGGGGAAGGGTATCGTGCCTGTTGCCCTGGGCATCTATATAGAAACATCCCTCTTCTGTGCAAACGTGCTGCCAGCCTTCAGGAAGAACTTCCTCCTGGGATGCGCACTCCTGGCATGCGTTGCAGCCATCACATGAACCTGTGCAGCCTTCATGCTTGCCACCGCATTTGCAAGTGCCTGCATTCTGTACGCCGGCAATGGCCTTGAATGTATTGTATGCATTTGTAACTGCATCGCAGAATGCTCTTGAAGAAATGGTTGAAGCTGTGATGGCGTCAACGTCACCTCCGTCTTTCTTTACAACCATCTTGAAACCGTCGGTCTCAGGATTCTTGCCACAGAACTGTACGCGTATTCCTTCAGGATCATCAATCTTTGCACCAAGGCCCGGGGTCTCGCTGTGTGAAAGAACGCTTATTCCGTGAATTGTGCCATCGGTGGTTATACCTACCATAAGTTTGATTGAACCGCCGAAACCTTTTGAAGTAACAGCCTCAATGGCGTATGCTACAGGCTGACCGTCCTTGAGTGCAGGATAAACCCTTACGCCTTCAACGTCCATAACGTCCTCTGAAGGAGTATTGTTGAACTCAGGAACCACCTGTCCGATTGCGGCATTGGTCTTTGCCATCTCTGTAGCTGCAATAGGCTCCTCTGTTACTGCATATACAACACCCACTACAGCCGATGCAAGAAGACATACAGCAAAGAGGGTTACAACCATATTGGTGAAATTAGATTCTCTTGCCATGATTATTTCCTCCCGAATCTTTTAGGTTTTACATACATATTGATAAGAGGAACAACAGCGTTCATAATCAATATTGCGAATGAAATTCCCTCAGGGTAAGCACCGAATGTTCTGATGAGCACTGTGAGAATACCTATACCGCAACCGAATATGATCTGACCTTTTGGAGTCATTGGTGAGGTAACGTAGTCTGTTGCCATGAAGATTGAACCCAGGAGCATACCACCGGTGAGAAGCTGGAATACAGGATCAACGAATCTTGCAGGATTTACAAGCCAGAGAATGCCGGCGAATACAAATACTGAAATCCAGATTGAAAGGGTGATATGAGGTCTGATAACCTTTCTTGCAAGAAGATATACAAAGCCTATGAGCAGTGCTATTGCAGAAATCTCACCTGCCGAACCTACTCTTGCGAAAAGCAGCTGTGACCAGCTCAAGCCAGGATTTGCCTCGAAGATTTCCTGTACTGTAGCTCCGTTCTTGAGAGCTTCCTTTACAAATGCCAGAGGTGTTGCGCCGGATACGGCATCAACGCTTGCGCCGAACCAGCCTTCAGGTGTGGTCCAGGTGGTCATTATTACAGGGAATGAAACGAGAAGGAATACACGGCCTACAAGAGCAGGGTTGAACAGGTTCTGTCCGAGACCGCCGAAAGTCATCTTGGCAATGCCTATTGCCACAACGGCACCTATAACCATGATCCACCAAGGTGCTGCAGGTGGAAGGTTGAGCATAAGGAGTACGGCTGTTACAGTAGCTGACCAGTCACATATTGTACACTCGCCCTTGAGGAGGAACTTCTGAATGAGCCACTCAACAAGCAGGCAGGATACCAATGCAACAACCAGCATCTTAATGGCGCTCAGGCCAAAGAAATATATTGAAACCGCAACGGCAGGGAGCAGCGCAATCACCACGTCCCTCATCAATTTTCTGGTATTAGCCTCTCCGTGAACGTGTGGAGAAGGTGATACAAGCAGTTGTTTCATTATTAATAGTTTTTATTAATAACCCGAATTCTCGGGTTATCCTTATTTTTCACTAATTGTTATTTTTTAGGGCGGCTCTTCATGATCTTCATTACTGTAGCCTTTCCGAGTCTGATATTGTCGAGAAGCGGAATGTATGCCGGACATGTGAATGAGCAGCAACCGCACTCTATACAGTCATAAATCTTGTTGGCTTCGGCGTCATCCCATCTCTTTGCCTTTGCAAGCTTGTTGAGAAGGAATGGCTCAAGACCCATAGGGCATGCTGCAACGCATTTTGCGCATCTGATACAGTTGCTCTCTGGTTTTCTCTTTGTCTGCTCTTCTGTGAGGTAGAGTATTGAAGAGGTACCCTTGAGTGTAGGAGCATCTATATTGTTGATTGCCTTGCCCATCATAGGACCGCCGCTGATGATCTTGGCTGCGTTCTCAGGTATTCCGCCTGAAACTTCCATTATCTTGCTCAGAGGTGTTCCAACTCTGTGTCTGTAGTTCTTCTGCTGTGCAGCGCACTGGCCTGTTACTGTCATGATGCCCTCGAACAGAGGTTTGTTCTTCTGAACGGCCTCGTAAACTGCGAATGCAGTACCAACGTTCTGAACAACGGCACCTGTATCAATAGGAAGGCCCATTGAAGGAACCTGACGTCCAACTACAGCATCAATCAGCTGTTTCTCACCGCCCTGCGGATATTTCTTCTTGAGAGTTACTATCTCTATCTGTGGATATTTGCTGTGGAATCCCTTGAGAATCTCTATGGCTTTAGGTTTGTTCTCCTCAACGCCAACAAAACCCTTTGTAACTCCAAGAGCCCTCATCATGATTGCTGCGCCTATGAGAACCTGCTCAGGGCACTCAACCAGAAGTCTGTAGTCAGATGTAAGATATGGCTCGCACTCAGCTCCGTTGATGATAAGGAACTCCGCCTTCTTTCCTGGAGGAGGGCTGAGTTTCACGCCTGTAGGGAATGTAGCTCCACCAAGACCTACAATACCCATCTCCTTTATCTTGTCAACTATTGCCTTAGGCTCAAGCTTGATTTCGCTTACCACCTCAGCGCTTCTGTCTATGGTTTCAACCCACTCGTCACCTTCAACCTCAATCACAACGGCCTTGCAGAAGTTACCGGCAAGGTCCTTGATTGTTTCAATGCCCTTTACGGTACCTGAAACGGAGGAGTGAACCGGTGCTGAAATGAAACCGGCAGGATTTGCTATAAGCTGACCTACTTTAACTTTATCACCTGCAGCAACTATAGGCTCTGCAGGAGCTCCCAAATGCTGAGACATGGAAATATAAGCCACCTCAGGAACAGGGAACTGTTCAATTGCAGCATCTGCGGAAATCTTGTTGTCTGCAGGATGCACACCACCTATGGAAAATGTCTTCATATTCTTCAGTTTGGGATTAGTTATTTTTTTCTACAGCGATAGGTTCAGCAACTTTCTTTGCTTCTGCAGCAGGTTCAGCCGCCGGAGTCACAGGAGCCTTCGGAGCTGCAGGAGCAGCTGGCCTTGGAGGGAAGTTTACAGCGTGAATTGCGCCAGTAGGGCACTCGGCAACGCATTTTGTACACATCTTGCACTTGGTGTAATCTATGTATGCAACGTTGTTTTCTACTGTGATAGCCTCGAAAGGACAGGTCTTAGCACACTTGCCGCAACCTATGCAGGCAGCCTTGCAGGCCTTTCTTGCAACAGCGCCCTTATCCTTGTTTATACAGCTTACGAAAACTCTTCTGTTCTTGATACCCTTGTTCCTGAGCTCGATAACGCCCTTTGGACAAGCCTTTGCGCAAGCGCCGCAAGCGGTACATTTGTCCTGATCAACAACAGGAAGACCTGTTTGGGGATCCATTGAAATGGCACCGAACTGGCAGGCTTTTGTACAATCGCCACAGCCAAGACAGCCGTAACGGCATCCTGTATCACCAGGATAGAGAGAGTTCATAACAGCGCATGACTTGTAACCATCGTAGGTTGTTGTCTTTGCCCTGTTGGCGCAGGATCCGTTGCAGCGTACCACTGCAACCATAGGAGCCTTCTCAGCCACTTCCAGTCCCATGGCGGCTGCAACCTTCTTCATGGTTTCATTGCCACCTACAGGACAGAACTGAGCATCAAGATTGCCTGCTTTTACGCAAGCCTCGGCAAAAGCCCTGCAGCCTGCGTTGCCGCAACCACCGCAATTGGCACCCGGCATGATTGCCTCAATGGTGTCGATAAGCGGGTTCTCCTCCACTTTGAATTTTTGTGCTACAAAATAAAGCACAACGGCCAGCAACAGACCTAGAAGGCTGAGGCTGACCACAGTGTAGATAATAATAGTACTCATTAAGTTTATATATAAAAAAAATTATTGTTTTGCGCTGATGGTGAATGTCACGTCCTTTGCTATTCTGTTGCGGTAGAAGAATATAATGAAATAATACACTGCAACCGCTCCTATTGAAACAGCTCCGGCGAGCAATTCATTCTCACATATAACGAGCAAAAATAATAAAAAAGTCAATAGGATAATCAGAGGAATGCCGTATGATATCCACACAGCCTTCATTCCAAGGCTCCTTGTGATGTGCAGGTCAACCATCTGCCCAACGGAGAATTCCTCCGGAAAACTGCTGATGACCTCTATTTCCTTGACTTTCATTTCACTGAGGGAGCACATGCCCTTGGCATGGCATTCGGAGCACATTGACTTGCTCACTATGCTCACTCCTATCCTGTTCCCGTCTATTTTCCTGACTATGCCAGGATGAACTATCTCTTCCATTTGTCAACTACTTGATTTTGCTGGACATAGGCCAGGCGAGATTCTTGTATTTCTTAAGTCTGCCATAAACGGTTCCCTTCAAAATCTTTGACTCAAAGAGCAGAGGAATCTTGTTGGAATCGTCGCTCACCCAGAGAGTCATCTCATCGTTTCCGGTGAACACCTCTCCGGCAACGAGCCTTACGTTGAACTTGAGGGCATTGAACTTGCCTATTCCCTTGACTGAAATCTCATCCCTGCCCCTGTATATGAAATACATATTGTATATGGTCCTGTCTATTGCAAAGGCTATGGGATGCTTGACATCAGGTTCCACATTGGTGAAATCAATGCATCTGGCGCTGAAGAACAGGGAAACCAGATCGTAGGTATAGGCATTGCCCTGAAGCAGTGTGTCAGGAGCAGCCTCGCCCATACGTATTGTTTCAGCGTTTATGGAATAATCAGGGTTGAAGGTGTATTTGTTTATCATTGAGTACTTTCCTTCGTGCGATTCCCTATAGAACTTCAGAGGTCGCATCGTGCGCAGGCTCACCGTGGTTTCAAAACGTTCCCTGACCTTGAAGAAAAAGTCGAAGAGCTTTGTTGTGCGTCCGTCAATCACCGCAGAGAAAGTACTATCTGCAAAGCTGGTTGAAATGACACCCTCCCCCACATCGGAGTTGATGCTGCCCCATTGGTAACCCAGAGTGTAAGTGAGCTGCTCGCCGCTCTTGAACGGAAGCCGCCTTTCACGGGCCAGTTTCACGGCATATTCATTACCAATATATACTTCATTGTTCTGTGCAAATACGGAAAATGCTCCCCCAAGAGAGAGAGCAAATATTGCCACGGACAAAAATGCGAATCTTGAATACCTTTTCATAAAAGTGAATTCTCTATTCCCAAGGCGCTTCCAGATCATTGCCAAGATCATCGACCTGGGCATTTGCACGGGATTCCGTAAGCTGCATATAACTTTCAACATTTTCCAGAGCGGCATCGGTGGCGTCAACGAAACGCACTTCGGAGTTCCTGAACTTCATCTCAACCTCGCCCACGGCTCCGTTCCTGTGCTTCGCAATGATAATGTTGGCTATATCCTTCTGTGCAGGGTCTTCAACTCCATAATAACCCGGACGGTGGATGAACATTACTATATCTGCGTCCTGCTCTATGGCTCCGGATTCCCTGAGGTCACTCAATTGAGGTATCTTGGCTCCGCCTCTGGTCTCAACCGCACGGCTCAGCTGTGAAAGAGCTATGATAGGAACCTGAAGGTCCTTTGCTATGGCCTTGAGCGAACGCGAGATGGCTGAAACTTCCTGCTCACGCATTCCCCTCAGCTCAGGAGGTCCTACCATAAGCTGCAGGTAGTCGATTATTATGGCCTTGACGCCATGATTGGCCACCAACTTGCGGGCCTTCGAACGGAACTCGAATATGGAAAGTGATGGAGTGTCATCTATGTACAACGGCGATGATGAAAGTCTTGTAATCCTTTCATTGAGGACATCCCAGTCCTCCATTGACATTTTAACACCGCCCTTGATCTTTTCCGAAACGAGGCCTGTCTCACTTATCATAAGACGTTTCATCAGCTGCTTGCTGCTCATTTCCAGCGAGAAGAACGCTACGGGAGTATGGTATTCAACAGCCATGTTCCTTGCCATTGTAAGCACGAACGCTGTCTTGCCCATTGACGGACGGGCAGCAATGATTACAAGGTCAGAAGGCTGCCATCCAAGTGTATAGGAATCAATGCCAGTGTAGCCGCTTGCCACACCGCTCAGCCCATCGGTCCTGTTCTGAACCTCCTGCAGGTCCTCAATCACCTCATTGATAACATCCTGGGCTACCTGGGTGTCACGCTTCATGTTCTTGTCGGAAAGATTGAAGAGTTTCTGCTGTGTTGTGTTCAGAAGATCGTCAACCGGCATCTCATCATTGAGTGCATCCTTCTGCATACCAATGGAAATGGATATCATCTCCCTCTGTATGAACTTCTGGAGAAGGACCTTGGTATGATAGTCAAGATGAGCCGCAGCGCCAATCTTCAAACTGAGGGAACTCAGGTATGATGCACCGCCAATCTCTTCGAGATCACCCGTCTTTGCAAGTTCGTTGGCTACCGTGTATGTATCAACAGGGTCATGGTTGGCAGCCAGGGATGACATTGCCTTGAATATCTTCCTGTGCGCCTCCTTGTAGAAGCAGTCAGGATTCAGTTCGTCCATCACTTCCGCAATGGCGTCCTGTTCAATAAGTAGCGTGCCAAGGACAGCCTCCTCAATATCCGTTGCCTGAGGGGGCTTTATTCCGGCTTCCAAGCCAAGGATTTCAACTTCCTTCTGCTTTATTGAGCCTCTTGTCCTTGCAGGGGCTGCCTTCTCCATTATTCTTCAGTCTCTTCCTGCTGTGGAACCTCGCCTTCGATTTCAGGCTTTACAAGTATGCGGCCGCAATACTCGCATACGATTATCTTCTTGCTTGCGTTAATGTCAAGAATCTTCTGTGCAGGTATCTTGTTGAAGCAACCGCCGCATGAATCCCTTGATACGGTTACAACTGCAAGATGGTTGTGAGCATTGCTCCTTACCTTGTTGTATGCGTTAAGGGTTCTTGAATCAAGCTTCTCTGCAATTTTCCCGGACTCCTTGAGCAGTCCCTCTTCCTGTATGCGGGTTTCCTCAATGATTGAATCAAGCTCGCCTTTCTTTATCTCAAGATTCTCCTTCTTTGCTGCAATTGTATTTGCAAGCTCCTCGAACTGCTGCTGCTTCTCGTTCAGGGCCAGGGTGCTGTCCGCTATGTTCTTCTCGCTCACCTGCCTGTCAAGGTCCTGATACTCGATCTCCTTTGTGAGTGAATCGTACTCACGGTTGTTCTTTACGTTCTTGCACTGCTGCTCATATTTCTCTATGAGTGACTTTGCATTGATAACGTCCTGCTTCTTCTGTGCAATGTACTCCTTTGTGGAAGCAATGTCCTTTGCAAGATTGGCGCTTCTTGTTTCCATTCCTGCCACCTCATCCTCAAGGTCTGCTACCTCAAGAGGAAGTTCTCCGCGCAAAAGGACCAGTTTGTCTATCCTGGTGTCTGTCTGCTGCAATTTATACAGAAGGCGCAGCTTTTCCTCTATACTTATCTGCGTATCAAGATTCTTTGCAATCTGTAATGACGCAAATGTTTCTCCCTCCACTACAGGAGGCACTACAACATTGGTTTTCTTCTTAATTGTGGCCATATCAATTATCAAGAGTTATTATCGAATTTGAAACTCGCAAATTTATGAAATTTTCCTACTTATCCAAAGAGTTCCTTACATTTAAAAGCATATCCTTCACAGCGGTGAGCCTGCCTATTATCTCAGCGGTGCTATCCACTCCGTCCTTGTTGTTTTTCATCATTGAACGCGCGCCTTCCAGAGTCATACCCTTTTCCTTGACCAGATAATGTATTCTCTTTATTGCATCCAGATCCTTCTGAGTGAACATGCGGTTCTGCTTGAGGTTTCTGGAAGGTTTTATGTACTCCGGGAAGGAATTGGACCAGAACCGTACCAGTGTGGCGCTCTCGCCTATGATTGAGGCCACTTCCGAAATTGTGTAGAAAAGTTTCATATATGCTTTGACTTTACTTAATCCAGTGATTGTCCTGCGTTGGTTGAAATGGATACTGCATTGCGGAACTTGGCAGGCGCGAGGTCCGCAAAGAAATAGTTTACAGGATCCACATAGGCACCTCTGTACATGACTTCATAATGCAGATGCGGTGCAAGCGATATTCCCGTGTTGCCAACCGTTGCAATCACGGTTCCTTTCTTTATGCTCTGCCCCCTTCTGACCTTGATTAATCCCAGATGGCAGTATCTTGTCTTATATCCGTTCAAATGATTGATGACCAGCACGTTTCCATCGCCCTTGCTATTCTGTGCAACCGCATCAACTACGCCTGAGCCCGCTGCAAGCACTTCGGTCCCTCCTGCTGCTATCAGGTCAATGCCATTATGCTTGTTCAGTGTCTTGAAGAAAGGCGTTATCTTCTGGCCATAGCTGGCTCCGAACTGGCTTATGGAATATTTTCTCAATGGCACTATCGATGGTATATAAAGCACATCGCTGCCCAGCTGGTCAAATTCCCCCTCGATTGTTTTTATATACAGCGATATGATTTCAGCGTGCTTCTTCAGTTCCCTGACCCAGTCCGATGTTCTGTGAATGAGTCTGTCTATCTTTCCTGTATCGATATCGCTCTGGAGGAACATTTCCTTGTCGGCAATGGTAAGTGCAGGCGGCTCCGCCTTGAAAATGGTGCGGTAAATGTCCCTGTCCCTGAACTGGAGATATTGCAGACTGCTGTCCAGAACGTTCATTCTCTTTTCAATGGATGCAATCTCCTTTTCCATGAGAGCATTGTCACGCTCAAGGAGCTTTTCCTCCTTTGTGCTGTAAACATTCGAGAAGATAACGTAATACAGAACGGAAAGGGCCAGACTGCAGGCAAACAGTATGAGGCCTGTTTTCAGCAGCCACTTTATTCCGCGGTCCACCTCAACGAAAACGCTGTTTTTCTCATCGTATCTGAACAGTTTCATATCCGCTAAGCTTATTTTTTCACATTGCTTGAAACCGGAGTATCCGAAATGAGTGTCCTGTATTCGGCTCCTTTCATACCTGTATCGAAGTAGTTCAACGGGTTCATCCTGTTTCCCCTGTAAATGACTTCGTAATGAAGATGCGGTCCTGTTGAACGCCCTGTGTTTCCAAGATCGCCTATGTAGTCCCCCCTGCTAACTTTGTCTCCCAGTTTCACATACACTCTGTTCAGGTGCGCATATCTTGTCTTGTAACCGAAGCCGTGATTCACAACTATCTCTATTCCATATCCGTGGAAAACTCTGCCCACCTCGCATACAGTACCATCGCCTGTGGCATGTATGTGCTCTCCCCTGCGGCCTGAGAGGTCAATTCCGGAGTGATAGGTGTAGGCTCTGGTGAAAGGATCCGAGCGGTAACCGAAGCGGCTTACCAACCTTACCCTGTCCATGTTCACGGGAGGAATTGCCGGAACACAGCGAGCCATATCATCGGAACGGATGGCGAAAGCAAGTACCTCGTCGTATGACAAGGTCTGGACGTAAGCCTTCTTGTACAGCATGTCAATGGTACGCTCTATCTGTCTCACATAATCTCCGTCTATGAAAACATCAAGGCTGTCGTATCTCCCCGGGGAAGTTATGGAGGAATTCCTTTCCTGCGCAGGTATCTCCTCCAGACCATAAATAGGTCTGTAAACATTGTTGTCCCTCAGCTGCAGTTCCTGAAGTGCCTCGTCCTTGGAAGCCATTTCCTTTTCAAGAAGCTCGAGCTTTGACTTGAGCGCTATGGACTTGAGCTGCAAATCCAGCGTCTTTGGCAGCGTTCCGCCAAAATAATGCTGGTAAATGAACATATAAACGAAAAAGAGGCACACGCTCACAACAAACATGGCAAAGCCCCCCTGAAGGTATCGCTTTATTGGAAGGCGGTGTACTTCAAAGAGTTTGGTATGCTTGTTATATACATATTTCCTCTTCCAGAACATACTTTAAATGAATCTGAATCTGTCCGGTCCGCGGAAGCCCATCAGGAACTCCTTGATGTTCATTCTGCGCTTGCCTGCCAGTTGAAGCGAATCAATGTAAAGCATTCCGCAGGATGTTGCCACTTTCAAATAAGTCTTGCTATCGGTGAGAATTGTCCCCGGCTCGGCACAGTAGCGGCTCACGGCATCAATACCGTCCGGGCACGAATCACAATGGACCTCGAACAGCTTGACATCAATGCTCTTTTCTTCATTCGCAAGAGTGCTCCAGGCAGCAGGGTATGGCGAGAGACCGCGTACGAAACAGTGCAGTTTCCCGGCAGGCTGCTTCCAGTCCATACGGCAGCTTTCCTTTGTTATTTTAGGAGCCGGTTTCAATACTGTATCATTGTCAACAGTCTGCGCCACAGGCTTCAGAGTGCCTGCTGCCAGACCCTCAACCGTACGGAGCAGAAGGGAGGCACCCATTGTCATCAGGCGGTCGTATAGTTCGCCTATGTTCTCGTTCTCCCTTATAGTTGTCCTTTCCTGAAGGAGAATGCCACCTGTATCAATCTGCTCGTCGAGCATGAAGCTTGTAACACCTGTTTCCTTCTCCCCGTTGATTATGGCCCAGTTTATAGGGGCGGCCCCCCTGTACTGCGGCAGCAGGGAAGCATGCAGGTTGAAAGTTCCCAGTCTTGGCATTTTCCACACTACCGATGGCAGCATCCTGAATGCCACCACCACGAACAGATCCGCATTGATTTCCCTTAGTTGTGCCAGGAAATCCTCGTTGCGGAGCTTGTCCGGCTGAAGCACGGGCAGTCCTCTTTCAAGCGCAAATTTCTTTACTGCGCTTTCATTCATTCTGCAGCCGCGCCCGCTTGGTTTGTCGGGCGCCGTAACAACTGCAGCCACATCATATCCTGCATCAAGCAGGGTTCTCAATGGTTCCACCGCAAATTCCGGTGTTCCCATATAGATTATTCTGAACTTCATTTTCCTATTTTTTCAGCGACTTCTTTCCAAAAGCGCCCTTTCTCAGCAGGCGCACCACCTTGAAATGATTTCTATATCTATCATAAGTGGAAGAAAAACGGGCCGTGAGCCTTGTGAAGAAAATCTTATAAGCATCGGCATGGAAAATTGCCGAATCCTTTATAGCCTTGTATGTCAGGAATGTCCCTATTGGAATGAGGACGAATGATGACATGAACGCACCCATAAAAGGAGTGAGTTCCGCATCGTTCGACAATTTCTTTCCGCTTATGTCAAACACCCAGTAAACCACAAAGAAAAGTATGGATATTATCACTGGCGTTCCAAGACCTCCCTTCCTGATTATGGCTCCCAGCGGCGCACCTACAAAGAAGAACAGCAGGCAGGCCAGCGAGAGGCTGAACTTCCTGTATGATTCAATCTTGGAGCGGCGCAAAGGATATGCAACGTTGAAAAGCTCGCTGTTTATGAAACTGAGATTGCTGGTCTGACTCTCTATGCGCATTCTGGCCTGTTCCAGAGCCTCTTCCTCCTCAGAGGCATTCTTCCAGTGGAAAAGCTGGTCATAGTCAATGCTTCCTTTGTAATCCTTCTGATTTTCCTTTTGATGCTGAAACCTGTATGCCAGTCTTGATGACAGCTGCTCTCTTGCCAGAGAGTTGACCAGAGCACTGTCATATATACGGCCCAGGGAATCCCTGTCCATTCTCAAGGTCTTCAGCGATTTTGTCATTACCTCGCTGTTGTACTTGACATCCTTGGATTTCTTGAAAGCATAGTTCTTCAATGGAATGACAATGTTCTGCATTGTGAAGCTCACCCGCTTGAGAACCAATGAAGTATCCTTATAATTCAGTTCGTTCTGCTCTTCGTAGTTGATACCGTTATACAGCGTGAGAATCATGCTCTCCTTGTTTTCGGCCATTTTCACGCTGCCTGAATCCGCGAGAGTGAGATTGGTGTTGCCTTTATATGAGGAGGAATGGTTATAGAGCATTATTCCATGCATCATATTGTTGTTGTCCCTTTCCTCCACCCTGATGGTATATCCTTCCACCCCTGAATAGAATATTCCGGTTGGAATCTTGATTTCCTCCTTTGTGGAACCTATGTCGTCTCTAAGGGTGTAAATCTTGTTCCAGGCAACGGGTATCAGGTCGTTTGAAATGAAGAAGGCACCTATGCTTATAATGACAGAAGCACATATCAGTGGCATCATTATCCTGCCGAGCGATATTCCCGCCGCCTTCATTGCAAGCAGCTCGTTGTTCTCGCCCATATTGCCCATTGTCATGATTGAGGCAAGAAGGGTTGCCAGAGGCAGTGCCAGCGGAATGAGCGTTGCGCTGCCCCAGCCAATGAACTCGAGCACAATGCCAAGGCTCAGGCCCTTGCCCACCAGTTCGTCTATGTACAGCCACAGGAACTGCATCATAAGGACAAAAATCACTATGAGGAAGGTCATTATCAGAGGCCCCAGGAAGGACTTGAGCATGTATTGGTCGAGTTTCTTCATTTCAAATCTTTTGTTATTCCTTCACGGCTGAATTCACCATTGCCTCAAGGGCCTGTGAAAGGCCTGCTATATTCCTGCCACCTGCGGATGCCAGAGAAGGCTGGCCGCCACCGCCACCGTTTATGAGTTTGGCGGCCTCGCGGACATCCTTGCCCGCATTGAATCCGTTCTTCACAAGGTCATCGGTGTACATGAGGGTGAGGGTTGGCTTGTCTTCGAATGAAGTTGCAGCCGCAAAAATGGTATTGCTTGTCTCGTTCTTGAGCATGAATGCAATGTTCTTAACCATATCAGGCTTCATAGGGCCGTTGAGTGTGATCACATTGTATCCATTTATAGTCCTGGACTTGCTGAGAAGATTGTTCTTTATGCTTACGGCACGCTCCTTGAGCAGTTCCTCAACATTCTTCTTTATAGAATCGTTCTCGGCTATGAGCTTTGTGATGCTCTGAGCCAGATCAGGAGTATTGTTGAACAGGGACTTGAGCGTTGTGAACACATCCTGCATATTGTTGAACATCTCCTCGGCCGCCGCACCTGTGACAGCTTCAATCCTGCGCACGCCGGCGGCAACGGCACTCTCGGAAACAATCTTGAACATTCCTATGTTTCCGGTAGCGGAAGTATGAGTACCGCCGCAGAACTCTATTGAATCACCGAATCTTATGACTCTTACCTTGTCTCCGTATTTCTCGGTGAACAGAGCCATGGCGCCCATCTGTTTTGCCTGCTCGATAGGAACATCCCTCTTTTCATCAAGAGGAGAGTTGGCGCGGATAAGGGAGTTGACCATTTTCTCAACCTTTCTCAAATCCGCATCGGAGATTTTCTCGAAGTGGGAGAAATCGAGTCTGAAATAGCCGTCACATACGAACGAACCCTTCTGCTCTATATGTGTTCCTATGATATTTCTCAATGCATGATGCAGAAGGTGGGTTGCACTGTGGTTGGCTGCAATGGCTGCCCTTCTGTCCTTGTCAACCTCTGCCTTGAAGCACTGCTCAGGAGAAACAGGTATCATCTCGGCAATATGGATCCTGAGTCCGTTCTCCTTGATTGTGTTAACGATAGCAATCCTGTTCCCATCCTCACCTGTGATGGAGCCTGTATCACCCACCTGTCCGCCGCTCTCTGCATAGAACGGAGTCCTGTCGAACACAAGCTGGTAGCTTGTCCTGCCTTTTGCCTTTACGGTCCTGTATTTGAGTATATGTATGCAGTCCTCGCAAAGATTGTCATAGCCAGTGAACTCAGTGTTCACGTATGGTGCTATCTCAACCCAGTCGCCCTCCTCTATCGATGTGGCGTTGCGGCTTCTGTTCTTCTGCTTTGCAAGTTCCTGCTCGAATTCAGGCAGATTCACGGTGAATCCGTTCTCCTTGGCTATCAGCTCGGTGAGATCTATAGGGAAACCGAATGTGTCATAGAGCACAAAGGCGTCCTTTCCGTTGATTTCCTTGTTGCCGCCTGCCTGCCTTGCCTTTTCAATGAGGTCGTCAAGCAGCTTGATTCCTTTGTAGAGTGTTCTGAGGAATGCCTCCTCCTCCTCCTTTATGACCTTCTCCACAAGAGCCTGCTGTGCGGCTATCTCAGGATAAGCGGAACCCATCTGTGCTACAAGTGTAGGTACGAGTCTGTAAAGCATTGGTTCCTTGATTCCGAGGAAGGTATAGTAATATCTCACAGCCCTTCTGAGTATTCTCCTTATGACGTAACCTGCTTTAACGTTGGATGGAAGCTGACCGTCACATATTGAGAAGCTTATTGCACGGATGTGGTCTGAGATAACACGCATTGCTGTGTCTGTCTGCGCATCCTCACCGTATTTCCTGCCGCTCATTGAGCATATTGCAGAAATGAGTGTCTGGAAAACATCGGTGTCATAGTTGCTCTGCTTGCCCTGCAATGCCATGCAAAGGCGTTCGAGACCCATTCCTGTATCAACGTGCTTTGCAGGAAGTGCCTCTAACTGCCCGTTGGCCTTCCTGTTGTACTGCATGAACACCAGGTTCCATATCTCAATTACAAGATGATGGCCTTTGTTAACCATCTCCGCACCTGAAATCTGAGCACGCTCTGCATCGCTTCTGAGGTCTATGTGAATCTCGCTGCAAGGACCGCAAGGGCCTGTATCACCCATCTCCCAGAAATTGTCTTTCTTGTTGCCCTTTATGATATGGTCTGCAGGAAGGAAGCGCAACCAGCTGTTGTAGGCCTCCATATCCATTGACAGACCATCCTTTTCATAACCCTCGAACACCGTGGCATAAAGATGCTCCTTGTTCAGTTTGAAAACCTCGGTGAGAAGTTCCCAGGCCCAGGCTATAGCATCTTCCTTGAAGTAATCCCCAAAACTCCAGTTTCCGAGCATCTCGAACATGGTATGGTGGTATGTGTCCATTCCAACCTCCTCGAGATCGTTGTGCTTTCCGCTTACGCGCAGGCACTTCTGACTGTCGGTGGCACGTTTGCTCATTGGTGAGGCATTACCAAGGAAAATATCCTTGAACTGGTTCATGCCGGCGTTGGTGAACATTAAGGTAGGGTCGTTCTTTACAACCATAGGGGCTGACTTCACGATTGCGTGCCCCTTGGATTCAAAGAATTTCAAGAAAGTTTCTCTTATTTCTGTAGATGTCATATTATTCTAAATTGTTCTGTCAGATTATACAAGGAACATGCCAACCATTGCAGCGCTTACCAGTGCAACCAGAGCTGCAGCCAGCAGGGCGCGCAATCCGTATGAGGATATCATTGACTTCTTGCTCGGAGCCATACCGCCAATGCCTCCTATGAGGATTCCTATCGATGCAAAGTTCGCAAAGCCGCAGAGAACGTATGTTCCCATTATTGCAGATTTTGCAGAAACGAATGCGCCGGACTGGAGCATGTTTGCCAGTGACTGGTAACCAATGAACTCTGTCATTATGAGTTTCTCGCCGAGCAGCTGCCCAACAAGTGGAAGGTCCGCACCGTTTATGCCTGTGAGCCAGATTACAGGATAGAACACGTATGCCAGGATGAACTGCAATGAAATGCCTGTGAACCTTCCGTCAGTTGCACTTGCAATGAGAGAGTTGAGGCCTGTCCAGTTGCCAACCAGTCCGAAAATGTAGTTGAATCCTGCTATGAGCGC
>NZ_JBAELF010000115.1:0-7976 GCF_056211015.1 Candidatus Egerieousia sp. | reverse complement strand
GAAAAAGCTTTGGAGTTCACTGATTATTTGTCTATTTTTGTTCATGGCTAAAGGACTATATTTGTTTTGTTTTCAACCACAATATAGTGATAATCAATGAATTATCAAACACTTTAGCCTTTTTTATTTTATATTTTATTCTCTTGCGAAACTTGAGTAAGGTCATTCTTGCCCTTTCCCTGTTCCTCTGGTGTTCCAATAACGCCTGTTAATAGATCATCCCTCAACGGCATTTCTACAACACTTTTGGCACTATGCCCCTTTGTCTTGGCCTGTTCAAATTTTAGGGTTTTATTCTGGTAATCAATATTGCTGTACCTCAACCCCACAACATCGCACCACCTTACACCCGTGAAAAGTGTAAATATAAAAGCCCGCCTTATATTGGGGTTCTCATTCCTAACGTGGGTTTGTATCAAGGCCTTCATTTCCTCGGTGCTTAATATATCCTTTGAAAAGCAATCATTTCTCTTACAAACAATATCGGCACACGGGTTCTTTGAAATTTGCCCGTCTTGTGCCACGTTCCTTACTATTTTCTTGAAACGTTCATAAGCGGTTGCCGCCCCGCTTCCTGTACTGTTGGCCTGTAGGTAGTCAACAAAGCCCTTAACTATCTTTTCATTAAACTGTTTCTGGGTAAGGTTGAAACGGTAATACTCATTAGGGTTTATATCGTGCTTTCCATTGATACCCTTGTGGCTGGCTTTCCATTGTGCATCAATTTTCTTTATCTCGGCTTCTGTACGTTTGACAGCACAAAGCGGGTAATATTGCCTTATGTACTCCTTAAACCTGTTTAATGCTAACCTAACGTTTCTAACATCTTTCTTTGTGTATGTGGCAAGGTAGTTTTCAAAACAGGCAATTACATTTTCATTCTTGGGTGCAACATTGTAGCCCATTGTCCCCGCCAACAATTCCTGTTCACGGGTGTTCCTTATCTGTTTTGCCTGTGTAAGTGTGTTGGTGTTGTGGGTTCTTTCCTCTGGGGTTCTCGGCTTGGCATACAGGTACAATTTCAATTCTTCCTTTTTCCTTGTGTGCTTAACCTCATACATAGGCGTTCCAGCCATTTTGCCCGTTGTGTAATACAGCGGGTTTCCCTGTTCATCGGTTCTTGGTGTTGAGGTTCTACCGAGGTAATATTCAAGATATAGGGCAATTTTGCCGCCTGTCAGTACACGTTCCCTTAATTTTGGGTTATCTTTCACCCCTGTTTTCATTCTTGTATTCCTTTGGTTTCCTTTATGTTACAAATATAGTAAATAATTCCTGTTGAGGTGTACTAAAAGTGTACTAATTTGCAAAACATTGGAAAATAAAAGAAAATACTTACCTTTACAATGTGCCCTGTAGGTGCTTCAAACCCTGTTTTTGCTTCTTTTGGCTTCCCTTAAAATCTGGGTTTTGTGCCCTTCGCCCGCACTTCACTCAAAAGACAGCTTATCGCTGTCTTTTTTCGTTCGTGCGGCCAAACGAAGCTCTTTGGAAAACAATATGACGCCCTTGCACTTACGATAGTAAGCAATCAGAAATCGGAGTGAAAACGAAAAATTTAATGCTTTCGCTATT
Organism: Candidatus Egerieousia sp.; assembly: GCF_056211015.1. Classification (NCBI taxonomy): domain Bacteria; kingdom Pseudomonadati; phylum Bacteroidota; class Bacteroidia; order Bacteroidales; genus Candidatus Egerieousia; species Candidatus Egerieousia sp. Next base: position 6,401 of record NZ_JBAELF010000115.1, on the reverse strand, counting down.
TCAGCTCCTTGAATATCTGATAAAGGAATCTTGCGATTCTCAAGAAGCCCAGATCCGTGAGATGGCCGCCATCCACTGTACCTTCGCCGTCGCCATTGGCTGAAGAACCTTCCAGTTCGTTGTCTGGATTATTGCGGGGTCCTCTCATGTCAATGAAGTGGATATTGTCATAACCTTCTGCATTCAACTTGACTACCAGATCCTTGAAGAACCGGTTCTTTGCTTCTGTCTCGCTCTCCTCGTTGCTGCCAAGCCAATATGTAACATCGGCATAATTGCTCATAAGGAAAATCGGTGTGTCCCTGTGTGCGTTGGCAAGTGTCCTTACAAACACTTCCGAACTGTCCCTTACCATCTGCAGATAATTGTTGCCCAGGCAGTCCAGGATGTACGCTCCAGCATCTATCTTGTTCATTTCCTTTGCCATGATACTGTACATCTGGCCAAAGCCACTGAAGCCAAGATTTATGCATTCCCTCTTGAGCATACGGCTCAGTATGCTGGTATACACCATTGCAGGCCTGCTTGCGCAGCCCCCCTGTGTTCCGCTGTGTCCGAAGAACACCAGAGGTTTGGAGTATTTCCCTCCGAACGGATTGTTCCCCATCGTGGTAGGAAGTTCTATTGAAGCGCAGCTGTCCACTCCTATGGAAATTGAACTTACACCGTCGTAAAGTGGAAGAAAAATCACATAATCTCGCATCTGACCATCGATGTGGCTTCTGAAAAGGCCTTGGGATTCCTTGCCGTTAGGACGGGCGGTTCCCACATATTTCCACTCCCCCCTGTCGTAACCATAAAGGTCGCAGCCGCAGATGCCTGAAGGGGCCATATGGTTCATCCTGAAGTCGTTGATAAGAGTCCACCTGGCGCCTATGTTCTTTGAATCGGTTCTGAATCTAATACCTACTCCGGCATTGTTCTGAGCAAGATACCAGACCATGTCCCTCACCTTCCCTTCAAGTGAGGCCGAGAGCCTGCCATAGTAACCCACACAGTCCTCAAAGCCTTGGTTCACAAGAGGAAAAGCGTTTTCCTTAACATCATAATACTTCAGTTCAGCAGCTTTCTTCTGAGCAAAGGCATTGCTGTTTGCAAGCAGAAAAAGAACCGCTGCCAATGCCAGGAATGTTGATATATGACTTGTACGTTCCATAATTATTTTATTATAAGGCAAATACTTCTTGAATTCACTGAACAAGACTAACCCAGCAGCTCAACTATCTTCTCGAGATATTCCTTGTCAACGCTGTCAAAGGTGGCCAGTTCGTGGCTGTCTATGTCAAGGACTCCAAGGATTTCTTTCTTTTCTGAAGAACGCTTGAAAATCGGAACCACTATCTCACTTCGGGATTCGCTTGAGCAGGCAATATGCCCGGGGAATTTTTCAACATCTTCCACCACGATGGTTTCACCGGCCTTCCAGGCGCTTCCGCAGACACCTTTTCCATAACCTATCCTTGTACAGGCAAGAGGACTCTGATAAGGTCCCAGCACCAGCTGTCCTTCCTTCACAAGATAGAAGCCTGTCCACCAGAAGCCCATGGCAAAATGCAGAAGGGATGAAATGTTGGCCATATTGGCTATGAGGTCTGTTTCTCCATCTGCAAGTGAAGCTGCCTGCCTTGCCAGAAGTTCATATTGTTCGCGTTTGTTCATGCTCAAGAACTTGTTTTGAAAATGTCCGGGCAAATTTACATTAAAATTCATTAAATTTGCTTGGTTTAATACAATTGACCATCGCAGTAGAAAATAATAATAAAAAAATAATATGTACGATTCTCAGAAGGGACTCTATGTTGCCCACAGTTCAAACGGTCCTATAAGCATAATTGGTAGAATGGCTAACAGGCACGGCCTGATTGCAGGAGCAACCGGTACCGGAAAGACCGTGACCCTGCAGGTTCTTGCAGAGACTTTCTGTCAGGCAGGCGTTCCCTGCTTCATGGCGGATATGAAGGGAGACCTCTCCGGCATAAGCCAGAAGGGTGCTCTCAGCGGCTTCATCGAGAAAAGATGCAAGGAGTTCGGGCTGGAGAATCCTCAGTTCGATTCCTGCCCTGTACAGTTCTTCGATGTTTTCGGAGAGCAGGGACACCCTATGAGAACCACCATTTCAAATATGGGTCCTCAACTGCTCAGCCGCCTTATGGAGCTCAATGAAACACAAAGCGGTGTGCTGGAAATAGTGTTCAGGGTGGCCGATGACAGGAACCTTCTGCTGCTTGATCTCAAGGACCTGCGAGCAATGCTCAATTACGTAAGTGACCACGCCGCTGAATACAGGCAGAATTACGGCAATGTGAGTGCTTCATCCGTTGGGGCAATCCAAAGGGCCCTGCTCTCACTCGAGTCACAGGGTGCCGGGGTATTCTTCGGGGAACCGGCTTTTGACATCAACGATCTTTTCCGCACCAAGGGCGGCAAGGGTGTTATGAGCGTTCTTGCAGCGGACAAACTGATGCAGAACCCTAAATTGTATTCAAGCTTCCTTCTCTGGTTGATTTCTGACATATACGCCACACTGCCTGAAGTCGGGGACTGCGAGCTTCCGAAACTCGCATTCTTCTTTGACGAGGCACACACCCTGTTTAACGACACTCCTAAATCGCTGGTCGATAAGATTGAGCAGGTTGTCCGTCTTATCAGAAGCAAGGGTGTTGGCATATATTTCATAACGCAGAATCCCACAGATATTCCTGACAGCATTCTCGGCCAGCTCGGCAACCGCGTGCAGCATGCGCTCAGAGCATACACTCCAAAGGACCGGAAAGCCGTGAAGGCCGCTGCGGAAACATTCCGTTCCAATCCGGCGTTCGATACAACTGAGGCCATCATGAACCTTGAGACAGGCGAAGCCCTTGTATCATTCCTTGACCCTAAAGGTGCTCCTTCAATGGTTGAACGCGCACGCATACTCTTCCCCCTGAGCCAGATAGGTGCAATCAATGAAGTGCAGCGCAAGGAAATAGTGGAGTGGTCAGGACTTGGCGGCAAATACGACACTCCTATTGACCGCGAATCCGCATTCGAGATTCTTCTGGCAGACCAGGAGCGCGCTATGGCCGAACAGCAGGCAATGGACGAGCAGAAAGCCAACCAGGAGATTATACGCCAGCAGGAAGAGGTCAAGGAGCAGCCTTCAAAGGGCAGGAAAGTTGCCAAAAGCATAGGCGGAGCGGTACTTACAGCAGCCACCGGTGCAGTGCTCACCAGCGTTACTCGCAGTCTTGGAACAGCAGCCGCAAACGCGGTTACAGGCAAGAAGAGCAAGACAACTTCCGGCAAGGAGATAGCCAACAAGGCCATAACCAACGCCACATCCTCAGTCCTTCGCACACTCGCACGCAGCATACTTGGAAACCTTATCAAATAACTACATGCGCATAACACTTAAATACTTCACTTTGCAAGCACTTGCAATAGTGCTATCATCACTGGTTGCAGGATGCAACTCACAAAAAGCAGTTGAAAGCACTGATCTGCTTTCAGACGATACACAGCAACTGATAAACTGGATCTCCACCATAGGCTCTGACAGGTTCGGAGGCCGCAAGCCTATGACCCGTTTTGAAGACACTACCATCAATTACCTGGCCTCAGAGATGGAGAAAATTGGCCTCCAGCCTGCTTTCAACGGCAGCTGGTTCCAGGAAGTTGAAATGATTTCCTCCACAATCCACCCGGAAGGCAATTGCTTTTCCTTCTACAGCGATGGTTCCAGAACAGACCTGCAGTATCCCGATGATCTGATATTCTGGACAGCCAGAGCCACCGACAGAATTGATCTGAAAGACTGTGGCGTTGTCTTTGCAGGATTCGGCATTGAAGCACCGGAATACAACTGGAACGATTTTGAAGGAGTGGATGTCAAGGGCAAGATAGTGATTGCAATGGTGAATGACCCTGGATTCTATGACGTCTCGTTGTTCAAGGGCCGCAACATGACCTATTACGGACGCTACACATATAAATTCGATCAGGCTGAAAAGATGGGTGCCGCAGCCTGCCTCATCCTGCACAACACCGAAGCGGCAAGCTATACTTTCGATGTGCTTGTCCACGGACACATTGGCAGCAACTGCGCGCTGTTTGACAAGGAAAGCCGCAATATGAACTGTCTGGCACTGAAAGGCTGGATTAGCGAGGAAGGATGCTCCAAGCTTATGGCCGAGGCCGGGATTGATTTCAATGAAATGATTTCTGCGGCAAAGAAGCCGGGGTTCAAAGCCGTTGAGCTGAAGACAAAAGGCAGTCTGAGCGCTTCTGTTGAATATTCAACTGATGTCACACACAATGTGGCAGGCGTACTGCCAGGAACGGACCTCAAGGATGAGGCCATAGTATTCAGTGCTCACTGGGACCACTTCGGCTCAAGTGTTCCTGACAACAGCGGAGACAGCATATACAACGGAGCAGCCGACAACGGGTCTGGAATTGCCGCCATACTTCTTATTGCAAAGAAACTCAAGGAGCAGGCCATTCACCCACGCCGTTCACTTGTATTCCTCAGCCCTACGCTTGAAGAAAGCGGTCTGTTCGGAAGCCAATACTACTGTGAACACCCTGTATTCCCAATGAACAGGACAGCCGCCTGCATAAACTTCGACTGCATTGCCCCGGCTCCTCTCACAAAGGACATTTCGTTCCTTGGAGGCGGTGAAAGCAATCTTGATTACTTTGTAATGGCTTCTGCGGCCGCTCAAGGGAGGTCAGTATTCTTTGATGATGACAACTCCGACGGTTGGTATTACCGTTCGGACCATTACAATTTCGTCAAGAAGGGAGTACCTGCGCTCGTTATGGAAAACGGCAGGGAACTTGTTGATCCGGGCAAGCCGAACAAGTACCCTCAGAAAGACTGGTATCATCAGCCAAGCGATGAATACAAGGAGGACTGGGATATGAGCGGAACCATTGCCAATATCAATGTAATGATAGGCGCGGCATCGGCAATTGCAAATATGAATGAAATGCCGGAATGGAATCCTGACTCCCCGTATGCAAGAAAAGAGAGCGCCGGTGATGAAACCAAGCACCCTTCATTCTTCCGTGACAAGTGGACAAAACTCAAGAAACATCTGCACTAATCGGCGGAAACAGCTTTGACATTGTATGTATGCCGGATTTTGCCCTTCTGGTCAAATATCCTGATTGATATGCTATTATCAATAATCTGAACCTCAAGTCTGGAATTATTGTCGTTCACTACAATAGGGAACATGTTTCCCATTGAGCCTCTGTGCACATACAGATGAACGTGCAGATCGCCGCTGATCATCAGATCCACGCCCGACTCGTTCAGAACAGGAACAACAGTGCTGTTCATCCAGGAATAAACCTCTCTCTCTCCTGGCATATTGTTCTCGATCATTGGCACATGAAGCATGCATATACGTACCTTGGCATTTTTCCATTCCGGACTTTCCATAGCCTTCTTCGCCCATTTCACCTGCTCCATTATATACTTGTCATAAATGTTCCTTTCGGCAAGATGAAGTGAATTCTTCACACCTGTTTCACCGGCATCCAGAACGAGGAAAGCAGCCGGTCCCTCACGGAACATATAAGTATATGGCATTTCTCCGCTGTTAGGATATACCTGCTCGAGCAATCGTACACCGCTGCCTCTTCCTTCGTGATTTCCACGGGCGAACATGACAGGAAGAACAGGTGAAATACCATTGATAGGTCCTATTTCATAGTTCACAAGTGTATCAATGCAATAATGACCATTGCTAATGATATCTCCATTAAGGAAAAGGAAATCGGTACTGTCAACAGGGATCTGTGATGCAAGTTGTGAATACTTCTGCTTGTTCATGTGCATATCGTTCATCACAGAGAACCTGCAGGAGTTTCTGCTGCTATTGAAAAGCCTCAGGTTGTATGGGCCATCTACAGTTTCAGGGCCGTATTCAGGCCTTCGAGGATCAACGTTATTTGTCAATGCTTTGTTGATGACTTTATAATCAACACTCGAACATGAATACAAACCTGAAACATAAATACTATGGAACTTGCTCGCAACACGTCTTCCACAATACTCATCATAGAATCTTGTGCCATCAGAAATTTCCACACATGCAACAGTCTCCTCGTCTGTAGTCCATAGAACAGAAAAACCGTTCTCACTTACATTTGTAATCCACGGCCCAATGGCCATCAAAAAACAACAAAACCAATTCATATCAGAATTATTAAAGCACAAATTTAAGGAATACACGGCACAAAAAAAAGGAGCCCGGAATTTCTTCTGGGCTCCTGAAAGCTGGCAACTACCTACTCTTCCACATCGGATGCAGTACCATCGGCACAAGCGGGCTTAACTTCTCTGTTCGGAATGGGAAGAGGTGGATCCCCGCCGTTCTTGTCACCTTTGTATCGCCACCGGAAAGGGG
>NZ_JBAELF010000114.1:0-8931 GCF_056211015.1 Candidatus Egerieousia sp. | reverse complement strand
AGGTAAACCACCAATTTGACAGGTTTTGTCAGTGGGTATTATATTGAGTAATCATTAAACTTTTATTACAGATAGGGAAGTCCGAAATCTCGTTGCCGCGTACCGCAAGAGCCAGAGCCATCCAATTGTGGAAGGAAGGATCCTTTATCTTGTACGCAGCCAGTTCACCGTTTGCATCAGTGATTGCGCAGTGGCAGATTTCTCCTCTCCATCCCTCTACCAGAGCGATAGTGAAAGAATCCTTTTCCGCAGTTCCGCAGGACTTCATCTCCCTGTTGAAAGACGGCATCTCCTCGAGCAGAGTGCGTACAATGGCCATTGACTGCTTCACTTCGTCTATCCTCAGTTCAGTTCTTGCAAGCACGTCTCCGGCCGTTTTCACAACCGGTTCAACATTGAGTGAGGAATACAGCCCGTATGGATGGCTTGCACGTATGTCACGGCATACACCGGCGCATTTGGCGGCCATTCCAACGGCTCCAATTGATTCGGCCTGTTCCTTGCTCACTATGCCTGTACGGTCAAGGCGCGAGAGGACAGAAGGGAAATGCTGAATTTTGTCGCTCATTTCAAGGAAGTCACGCTCGTATGAGGCAAGATCGCTCAGAAGCTGCTTTCTGAGTTCTTCGGTGAAAGCGTATGGAGCGTATGCCGGGCGCACATTGCCCTTGCCAAGACGGTTCCCGCACCATCGCTGTGAGAAATTCACAATAGGAGTGCGAAGACGGCCGTAAACCGCCGCTCCGAGCTGATAGGCTACATCGCCGCAAATGGCTCCGAGGTCTCCTGTATGGTTTGCCATGCGCTCAAGTTCCGCAGCAAGGGTCCTTGCCCAGAGCACCTCATTTCCCGGCCTGTAGCCGCAGAGGCTCTCCCAGACGCTGGCAAAAGCGGTGGAATGGCTTACTGAAGTATCGCCCGCAATGCCTTCGGCCAGCAGAACACGTTCAATCAGACGTTTCTTGCTAAGCATCAGTTTCTCAACTCCCCTGTGCTGCCAGCCTAGCTGGATCTCAAGGTGAAGAACATTCTCGCCGTTGCAGATGAAACGGAAATGCCCCGGTTCAATCACTCCGGCATGAACAGGACCTACACCAACCTCGTGCAGTTCCTCGCCCTCCATATGGAAGAACTTGTATTTTCCAGACATGAAATCGCGTACAGGCTTATACCATGGATGGCCTTTGAATTCCAGTTTCCAGTTCTCGTGAATTTCACGCTCGAAACGCTCCAAAGCAAGGCATTCGGCCGCTATTGAATCAAGTTCCGCAGCCTGTTCAACATTGCAGGAATATACAAGAATATTGTGTGCACTGTCATCGGCAATGCACATCATGAGCCTGAGGCCCTGCGCACAAGGATATGCAAAATAACTTGAACAGTGCCTGGCGTTGCTGCCAAGCAGCTCCATGGTTTGTGAACGGAAGTCCTGGTAGCTGAGAACAGGAATCTGAGCCACGTTTACGCAACTTCCGTTGCTTATATGTAATATCTTGTTGTTCATAGCGTTACGATATCATTGCAGCAGCCTGAAGGAGAAGTTCGCCCAGGAATGCCGGTGGGTTAAAGCCAATGTAAGCGGCAAGTACGAATAGAATCAGTTGGGAAACTGATTCCCAAGGTGATATGCTTATCTTCTCAACCGGCTTGCTTGCTGGCAGGAATATTATGCGGAACATGCTTCTGGAGAAAGCCCAGAGCAGTACCGTGAGCAGGAAGACAGTTATGCCGAATATTATCCAGCTGTCTGCGGAAATCATTGATGTGAATATAAGCAGCTCGCTGAAGAACAGGCCTGAAGGCGGTATGGCAGCAATGCTTACGAAGCCAAGAAGCAGTACAAGCGCCCTGAAAGGATTCAGCTTGAAATAGCCTCCCATATCATCTATCATCTTGCTTTTATATGTGCGCCATAGCTGGGTGAAGTGGAAGAAAAGTCCGGATTTTATGAATGTGTGCATTACAATATGCAGCATGGCTGCCATGAAACCTGCTTTTCCGAAGCACAGACCAAGGGTGACAACTGACATGTGCTCAATGCCTGAATATGCGAGCATACGCTTGAAATTGCTTATCCTCACCATGTATATTGTAGCAATGAAGAGAGTGATGAGTGCCGATACCATCATCACCATTCTGGCCCATTCGGCCAGTTCCGTACCGCTTATGGCTGCATATATGCGGAATATACCGCAGAAACCGAGGTTCATGAGCGCACTCGCGAGCAGAGCTCCGGATGGGGCAGGGGCCTTGTCCTTTGCATCAACTCCGGCAGTGAACATCGGGAAGAGTCCAAGTTTCGCAGTGTATCCGGTGAATATGAAAAGGAATCCGATTTTCATCCAGAAAGTGTCGAGCGTGGCTTTATGAGCCATGAGGTCCGAATAGAAGAGATCCGGACAGCCCTCGTGCAGCAGAGCCAGACTTATGAACAGAATGCCTACAAACACAAAGCAGATGCTCACGGCGCATACGAAGAAGTACTTCCATGTAGCTTCGAGCGCCAGTTTGCTACGGTGATGGTAAATAAGCACCGCAGCGCTGAGTGATGTTATCTCCGTGAATATCCAGGTTACCGCCGCATGGTTTGCAAGGTAGCCGAGTGTCATTGCTGTGATCAGCAGTACGTATGCTGCATTGTAAACTGCGGCGCTTGTTGCAGAGGCTATCGGCTTGGTGAGATATATGCGGCTGTGGATGATGGCAGGGAAACTGATTATGCTCAGTGTGAGAAGCAGTATGAGTCCCAGAGCGTCAAAGCTGAAGTAAGTGAGTTCCGTTTCTCCAAGGTGCAGCAGTCCGTGAACGGTAAGCATTGTCTGAACAAGCAGGAACAGTGCGCTGAGCACCCTGGATGCAACTCTTGAGCGGTTCAAGGCCATGCCTGTGAAAATGCATGCTGATACTATAATGTAAATTGCTGCAATCATGGCTTCTAGTCTTTAAGTTTGCTCAGGGAGTCTATGTCAACATCGTGGAACACATCTCCAATCTTGTTTGCGAATATTCTCAGAATGAACACCGAGGCAAAGATATCGAGCATCACGCCCAGATTCACCATTACAGGCATTTCATTTCCAACGGCCAGTGAAAGAATGAACACACCGTTCTCAATCACGCAGTATCCAACAACGTGGGTGAGAATCTTCCTGCGCGATACTATCAGGTAAAGCCCCGTGAAAATGGCGGAAATGGCGCCTACAAAGAAGAATTTGTCAAGAATTATATCATCTATGCTTCCGGAAAGCAGTATTGATCCCACCACTATTCCAGTGGTTATGAGCAGCGATACGAAATTTGGCAGGAACGGCTCTGTCTCACGGGTTATGCCGTTATGCCGTATGATTCTCTCAAGACAATATGGCACAGCGATGGCCTTGAAAACTATTGTCTCCAGAAGAATCAGTATCAGGTTGAACACATTGAACTCCTTGAGTTGGAATGCCGCCACCAGGAACAACAATACACCCTGATAGAACAGTATCTTTATGTAGTTCCTCATTCTATTGGCAATGGCCAGATAGAAAAGTGTGGAGAGGAATATTATTATGAACGTTTCCAGCATATCTCGTTATACCAATTGTCCGGACATGAGCATCACGCCGAATACGGCCAGGAGCGCAATGCATGCCAGTGTGAATATGAATTGAGGATTGTGGTTCATTCTGAATCGTGCGGAGAATGACTCATTGAGGCCTATGATAACGGCGCATACCGCCTGCACTGCAAGGAATACAGGTATTCCGAACCCTACAGGGATGCTTCCTATGAAGAGGTTGGCAATGATTGCCGCATACATTGCAAACTTGAGGTAGCCTGTGAGAAGAATGAGACCGAGGTCAATGCCGCTGTTGTCAAGAACCATTACCTCGTGTATCATTGTGAGTTCAAGGTGGGTCTTGGGGTCATTAACAGGCATACGGCTGTTCTCTATCATTGCAAGAACAAGGAATATGAACATTGCAATTGCCGTGAGCGCCCAGCTCATCGGGCCGCTTGGATGCAGTTCTGCAAATATGCTCTGGAAAGAGCTGTATCCTGTCATAAGTGCCAGGGAACCCATTATAAGGAAGAATGCAGGTTCCGCAAGCATTGAGTAAAGCGCCTCGCGTGCGGCGCCCATGCCCTCGAAGCTTGAACCTGTGTCCAAGGCTCCAATGATGCAGAAGAACTTGCCAAGCGCCAGTGCATAGGCAAAGAATACGAAATCGTATCTGAAACCTATAAGACCTGCTTTGTGACCGAACGGAACGCAAAGACAGGCAACAATCACCGATGCAAGATATACGGCAGGCGCAATCCTGAACACCGGTCCTGCAACTTCACTGTAAACCGAGCCCTTGCGGAAAAGACGGATGACGTCCTTCACGGGCTGCATTATGCCGGGACCTTTTCTGCCGGCACTTATGCTCTTTACACGTATTATTATACCGTTGAAGAAGAGCGCTGAGATTAGTATGAGAATCAGACTTGTCATGACGCTAGCGGAAAATTATACTAAGAATGAGTATGAATACAATGAATATGATTCCGTACAGAATGTAGAACTGCATCTTTCCATTCTGGAGGAAGGAGAACCTGTCCATGAAGCGGCGGTATCCTCCGAGTGGCTTGTCAATGAGATTGCTCTCCAGCTTGTCGTAGGATTCAGATTCGAAATGGCCGCCGGCAGGGTAGATGCCTTCAGGAAGCTTCTGCTCCTTTCTGCTGCCAAGAATGAATGAGAACAGCTGGACGTATGTCTTTACAAAGGATGTTGCAGTATATTGGATCTTGGGACTGCCTTCGGTGTAGCCGCAGCCCCAGGTAGGGCCTTCGTTTAGCTGTCGCTGTACATTATGCCTGCTCTTTGCTACATATATGATTGCAGCAATGAGGAGGAATGCAAGGCCTGCAAGTCCTACCAGACCAAGGTCCGTGCTGGCTGCAAGTGCCGTGTTGCCTGCATGCGGGAAGCACTCAAGGGCGCTGCCGGCCAGATTTGCATAGAATGCAGGGCAAATGCCTATGGAAAGCATTATCAGCGCTTCAACAGCAAGAGGAATGATGCGGCAAGGCTCCATTTCGTGCGCCTGGATCTCAGTCCTCGGACTACCAAGGAAGATTATACCGTTTGCCTTTGTGAAACAGAGGATTGCCAGGCCTCCGATCATCACGAGTGCAAGGATAGAGAAGACCGCTCCGGTGGTCACGCCCTGCTCTGCTCCCTGCATCCATCCGAAGAGTCCGCTGTAAATTATGAACTCGGAGATGAAACCGTTCAAAGGTGGAAGTCCGCAGATGGCTATCGATGCTATGAGGAACAGCGCCGCTGTCCAAGGCATCTTCTTTGCCAGACCGCCCAGACTCTCAATGTTAAGTGTATGTGTTCCGTGATAAACGTTTCCTGAACAGAAGAATAGCACGGATTTGAAGAGCGCGTGGTTGAGTGTGTGCAGCAATGCACCTGCAAAACCAAGGCTTGCGAGTATGCTGTTCCCTTCACCGGCTCCAATGCAGCCAAGTCCTATTCCCATACCTATTATTCCTATGTTCTCTATACTGTGATAGGCCAGGAGCTTCTTGAGATTATGCTGCACAATGGCCATCATCACACCATAAAGGCCGGAGATGGCGGACACTGTGAGAATGATTGCTCCGGCAGTTACAAAGTTGATGCTGAAGAGCGTTATCATCTTCAGAATACCGAATATGCCAATCTTTATAATCACTCCTGACATTATTCCGGAGATATGAGCCGGTGCTGCCGGATGTGCGTATGGCAGCCAGGTGTGGAAAGGAACGAAGCCCGCCTTAACCGCAAATCCTGCAAATAGAAGCAGGAATGCTGCCATACCGTTGTTCCTAGCACAGTATTCAGGAATGGCGTCAAATGAAAATGAGCCGGTCCTTGTGGCAATCAGCATGAAACCGGCGGTGAGCAGCACCACCGAAATATGTGACTGAATGAAGAAATTGACACCTGCCTTTATGGTTTCAGGTTTTTCGCTTTCATAAATTACCAGAAAGAAGGAACTGAGCGCCATTATTTCCCAGCACACCAGGAAAGCAATTGAATTCTCTACAACGCAGAGAAGCATCATTGATATGTATGCTATGGCATAGTTTATCCAATGGAAGCTGTTCCTCAGAGTTCTGCCGCTGTAGTGCTTCATGTAGCCTTTCCCATAGAACGCACCGCAGGCGAACACCAGCGAGAAAATGGCCATGAACCACAGCGACAGCCCTGTTACAGGCTGCAATGATAAGGATGATTGAAGTAAGTTCATCGTAAGTTTTTAAAAACAGGCCGCAAAGATACACAATTCCCCGATTCTCCCCAACTGGAAGAAGAGAGCGGGTATTATTTGCTTATTCACTTCAAATTGAATAATTTTGGTATAAGGTCTGAATATTGAATGTATATGAAAATCAGGATTATAGTTGGAGATATCACCAAACTTGAGGTTGATGCTATAGTGAATGCTGCAAACCGTTCGTTGCTGGGCGGCGGGGGTGTGGATGGTGCCATCCATCATGCAGCCGGCATTGAACTGCTTAAGGAATGTATGACCTTGAACGGATGTGAGACAGGTCAGAGCAAGATAACCGGTGCATACAAACTGCCTTGCAAGTATGTCATCCATACTGTAGGCCCCGTATATCGCTATTATAGCAAACAGGAAGCAGCTGAGTTACTGGCTTCATGTTACAGTACATCGCTGGCCATTGCAAAAGAAAAGAACATCAGGAGCATTGCTTTCCCCTGCATCAGCTGCGGAGTATATGGTTATCCAAAGGCCGAAGCAGCCAAGATAGCCCTGGCTGCAATAAAAGGAAGCGGCTATGATGGAGAAGTCATCATCTGCTGCTTCTGCGAGGCCGATGCTGAATATTACAGATAGAAAAGTATATGCATTTTTGTACTGAAATAGAAGGAAAATTGCTATATTTGAGGCAATTAACCTGAAATATTCCAGTATGTACTGTACAAAATGCGGCGCAAAACTGCGCGATGGAGCTAAATTCTGTCATGTCTGCGGTCAGCCTGTAGCGGGAGTGAAACCGGCTTCAAGCAAAGCACAGACGGACAAAACGGCTGTCAAGACTGAAATCAAGGAAAAAGCATTGGATCTGGCCAAGGCCGGAGTCAAGCAGATTCTGGCTGCTCTCAAGGACTGCGACATCAACGCCTCAGCAACCTCGGGCGAAGTCAGTTGCAAGAGCGATGCGGCACAAAGAGCGTTTATGAAGTTGCTTAAGAAGGGTCTGATGTCACTGATCCTTCTGGTGATGTTGACATTCTCTCTGAATGCGCGGCCTGAGCTTTCCAGAACAATGGGACCTAAAACTGTTGAGACCTATAACATGTCCTTCGTTTTGGAATTTGACGGAGCTGTTGTCACCGATGAAATGTTTCATTCCGGTAAAAATTACCATAAAGACGATGGGAAGACTGTGCTATCAGGCATTTATGGCTATTTTCAAAACAAGAAAGAGATTACCCTGAAAGTCAGAATTCTTGAAGATCCAGGCAATGATGAATGGGTGGTGAGCATTGAGCATGGTAGAGGAGAGGGAGTTAGCCGCAATTTTTATACTAGAGAAACCAAGGGTGTAACTGAAGCCACTCAATCATTGTCAAAAGGACACGATGCTGTATTCAAAGTACCTGTCCCGGATATCGAGTCTCTCCTTTATCTCAGAATACATGTACGGAGAAAAGCCGATATAGGTTATATTTTATGGGGTGGAAATGGTTATGCTCATGAATACTACTTTGCTTATGGTGGACAAGAATACAGTGAAATTGATACGGATGCCGGAGATTCGGGTGAGTCAAACTGGGTCGTTCCTGCGGCAATAGCGGGAGCGTTGGGGGCAGGCGGACTCGCCCTGAAAGGGCGCAAAAAGAAGAAAGCCGCGGCAAAGAAGTCGAAAAATGCGTCAAAGGATGAAAGGAAGTCCGATGATGAGCAGGAAGAGGAGGAAGATGAAGATGAAGATGAAGATGAAGATGAGAAATCCACATACGAGATGCGCATACGTAAGGATTTCGGAGATACGCTGACACCTGGAGACGCTGCGCAGAAGGTGTACGCCCGTATTGTACGCATACCGCAAGGCGGCCAGGCAGCGACTGACCCGGGCTTGACCTCTAAGATCTCCATAACCGGTGACGATTACCTGAATGTCAACGGCCAGAGTCTTGCAGGCGACTATATGTCGGCCTCGGTTGAGGCTCCGCAGACCGGCAGCATCCCCGACGAAGCCATTGTGAACTTCCGTCTGGCCGGTGCCGGCGGTGCATTCACCAACAGGATGCATTTCAAGATTGCCAAGAGCGAAATTCTTTTCTTCCAGGAGAATCTCACGCTTCCGGCATGCTCTGACGAGGTCTGGAGACTGCCGTTCGCTGTCAGGGGTGCATCGAAGAGCGCAGACGTTGAAGCTTGCAGTTCGGTTCTCGACAAGTACCATGTAAAGATTGAGCCTGGTGAGAAAGACTGTCTCTATTACGCAGTTATCAAAGAAAAGGCGAAAGATAAGAAAGAAGCCGGCACCTGGGAGCAGTTCAGCCTCGGGATAAAGGTCTCTTCAGGCGCATCGGAAATATCGGATTCGCTGCCTCTCTACCGCTTCCACCTTGGTCTCAAGCTTGGCATGGGCAGTACTCTCCCTTGCTATCTTCAGACTGACGCTACAGGAAAGACCCGGGTTGCCTTGACCTTGGCTGACCTGGTATATTACGACTGGGATCCTGAAACCAATGATATTTTAACGGTTTACCCTGTTCCTGTGAAGGATACTTTCAAAGTGTCTGCAAATGGCGAGAAAGAGCAGGGCTACCTCGAAAAGCTTGGTATCGACTACCGTGCGACTTCGACCACGACAGAAAACGGACGTCGTATTGAAATCGCCCCTACCAGGGGAGTCCTGGACCCGCCGACG
>NZ_JBAELF010000113.1:0-9694 GCF_056211015.1 Candidatus Egerieousia sp. | reverse complement strand
TCCTCAACATAAACAAGTCTGCCTATTACAAGACCGCATGCTGCAAGGTTGGAAAGTGCCTGCCTCAGGCTGAAACCAACGAGTTGCGGAGCCTGTACGTATTTTGGTGATATGGCATTGATGGTTAGCAGAATGCGCCTGTTTTTCTTTACGTAGCCGCCGGCTTTCGGATTCTGCTTGCAGATTACGCCAGGCGCCATTCTGTTGTTGTGAATTGAATCCGTAATTTCCAGTCTGAGGCTGCCGGCATCCGCCAGGTCCATTGCCTCCTCCATTGTAAGGCCCGTGAACGATGGGACCTCAAGTCTGTGTGAGTGTCTGGTTATCAGACCGAGAAGAAAAAGCACTATGGAAAGGAAGACCACTGCACATGCAACGGCCGCCGCAAGATGCTTCAAATAATACATTAACGCTTTCTTATTATCTGTTTTTGAGTCCTTTGACTTTTGATCTGCCATATATCAACAATCTTAATACTGTCACAAAGGTATAAAAAAAGACACTTTCTTTTTGGGAAAGCGTCTGATTTTATCAGGGATTGACTGAAATATCAATTAATAAATCCTAAAAAAGGTTTAGAACAAATCCTCTGATGATACAGTCAATTTCTTACGGCCTCTTCTACGTCTTGCAGCAAGAACTCTTCTACCGTTAGGTGTTGACATACGCTCGCGGAAACCATGTTTGTTTCTGCGTTTGCGCTGTGAAGGTTGAAATGTACGTTTCATATTATGACAAATTTATTATTTTTCTCAAATGCAATTGCCCAAAACGGGAGTGCAAAGATAAGACTTTAGCTTTAAATTGCAAAAAATATTATCCTTTTGCCTTCAAAAAACTCGTAGTGGAAAATATCGGCAATGTTGAAGCCGCTCACTTTGTCCTTTGAAATGCCGGCCTTCTTTATTCCCTGCTCTATTTCGGCATAAAGTTCACCGCCTTTGTTCAAATCTCCGCCCTTGAGGTAGAATATGCCCTTTGTATAGCGTCCGCGCACCCACGGCAGAAAGTTTCCAAGATCGGTTACCGCACGTGAAACTATAAAATCGAACTTCTCCTTTCTGTCCATATCCTCAACCCTGCAGTTCATCACGCGCACGTTTTCAAGTCCTATGCCGTTTGCTACCGCCTGGGCAACCTTGATTTTCTTGCCTACGGAATCAACAAGCGTGAACTGCACCTCAGGGAACAGTATGGCCAGAGGAATGCCGGGGAAGCCGCCCCCTGTACCAACGTCCATTATGGAGCTGCCTGAAGGGAAATCAATTATCTTTGCTATCGCAAGTGAATGAAGTATATGATGAAGATAGAGGGAGTCTATGTCCTTCCTTGAAATTACGTTTATCATTGCGTTCCACTCCCTGTAGAGAGGGCCCAGAAGTGCGAATTGCTGTTTCTGCTTTTCGGAAAGGAAAGAGAATTCCTTGTAAATCAGTTCTTCTTCCATAATTACGGTTTAATGTGCGAGCAGCCAGTTTTCAGCGGCGCTGCATTCCGCCGTGAGAGGCACCTTCAGTTCGGCAACGCTTTCCATGCAGGAGCGCACAATATCCATTATTGTCCGTTCCTCGCCCGGAGCCACGTCAAAGATGAGTTCGTCGTGTACCTGCAGCACCATTCTTGACTTGAGACCCGCTTTCACCAGCCGGCTGAACACGTTTATCATTGCAAGTTTTATTATATCCGCCGCACTGCCCTGCAGAGGCGCGTTCACGGCGTTCCTCTCGCTGAAAGTGCGTACAACTGCATTGCGGGAATTTATATCGGGCAGATATCTTCTGCGGCCGTAAATGGTCTGCACGTATCCGCTGGCCCTGGCCTTCTCAACGATTGAGGAGATATACTCCTTGACTCCGGAATATGAAGCGAAGTAATCCTCAATAAGTTTCTTTGAATCGGTGCGCAACATTCCCAGGCGTTGCGAAAGCCCGAACGTTGATATCCCGTATATGATGCCGAAATTGGCTGTCTTTGCCTTTGAGCGCTCCTCCTTTGTGACCTCGTCCAATGGCTTGGAGAAGATTCTGGCAGCCGTTTCCCTGTGAATGTCCTCCCCACTGTTGAAAGCGGCTATCATATTCTCATCACCGCTTATGTGCGCCATGAGCCTCAGTTCAATCTGGGAATAATCGGCGCTCACAATGCAACCGCCCTTGAAACTGGAAACGAACGCCTTCCTGATTTCCTTGCCCCGCTCGGTACGTACCGGTATGTTCTGCAGATTCGGATTCACGCTGGAGAGTCTGCCGGTTGCTGTAATGGTCTGATTGAAAGTTGTATGAACCTTGCCGTCAGAAGGATCCGCCAGGCCCGGCAGAACATCTATGTATGTTGAGAGCAGTTTCTTCAACGCCCTGTATTCCAGAATCTTGCCAACAATCGGGTGTCTGTCTGCAATTGCTGTCAAAGCCGCCTCATCCGTTGTGTAGCTTCCCTTTGCACTCTTCTTGGCCTTAGGATCCAGCTTGAGTTTCTCGAACAGCAGAATTCCAACCTGCTTGGGCGATGAAAGATTGATGTTCGCATCATTGGCCATTTCCCTTGCCTCCTTCTCTATTCCGGCAAGTTCAGCAGTAAGTTCCCTGCTATACTGAGCCAGAGCCGCATTGTCTATCTTCACGCCACTGGCCTCCATATCCGCCAGAACTGCAATCAGAGGCATTTCAATCGTATAATAAAGTTCATCCTGTTGACGCTCCTTCAAATCCCGCATGATCTCCGGTGCGATTTTCAGCATCAGATGCTCCTTCACGCCATTCTGTTCCTCAGCCTTATGGCCATCCTGAGCCAGATAAGCCCCGGCTGCGGCATCATAGTCAAAGGAAAGATAAATCCTGCACAGTTCATTGAACTTATGGCTTCTCTCAGCATTCACCAGATATTGCATTATCTCCACATCCTCAACACCCTCAAGCCTTCCGGAAGCCAGACAGCCGTTCAAGTCCACCCCGTTTTTCCAGAGGTACTTGATGCAGTCCTTCAGCTGGCATCCCACCTTCACAATTGAGGCATCCTCCAGCACAGCCTTCATTTCCTCATCATTCACTGCCGATGGTTCATATATTCCATCTTCGCTTGCCAGAATGATTCCTTTGCCATCGCCGGTGGAGGAATCTGCTTCTGCTGCTGCAAAGAGATCAAGTGCTGCCGGAACCTCCGCCTCCTTTGAAACCAGGCCCAGAGCCAGCCTCCTGTGCTTCAAAACGCTCTCAAGGAACTCCTCCCTTCCAAGTTTTCTCACTACCAACATGGCCGATGGGTCCACGGCAGGCTTTCCTACAAACTCCGTACTTACCTGCAAGTCAATGTCTTCCGGAAGAAGCCTCTTCAATGATGGGAACTCCCACCTGTTAAGAACCTCGGTAATGGCCTGAGCGTTGAATGGCTTAAGCCTGATATCCTCCAGGGAAAGCGGAAGTTCAATGTCTGTCTTTATTGTTACCAGGAACTTGCTCAGATCAATGTGGTCGGCTGCCTCCTGGAATGATTGCCTCTGCCTTTCGGACAGTTCGTTGATGTGCTCCAGTATGGACTCTACGGAACCGTACTGGGATATGAGTTTCCCGGCTCCCTTCTCCCCTATCCCGTTCACGCCCGGAACATTGTCTGAGCTGTCGCCCCACAGGGTGAGTATGTCAATCACCTGCTCGGGACGTTGTATGCCGTATTTTTCGCAAATCTGTTCAGGACCGAGAATTTCCTGCCCGGAATCGCCCTTGGCCGGCTTGTACTGGAATATATTTTGTCTTATGAGCTGGCCGTAATCCTTGTCCGGAGTCACCATATAAATCTGTGAATCAGGATTTGAACCGCCCCATTGGATTGCCATTGAGCCAATAGTGTCATCGGCCTCAAAGCCGTTCATCATAACAACGGGAATGCCGAATGCCTTGAGAATCTCCTGCAAAGGGTCCAGCGCCGCCTTTACAAGTTCAGGAGCCGCAGTCCTGTTTGCCTTGTACTGCGGATATTTGATATGCCTGAAAGTTGCGCAAGGAGGGTCGAACGCAACGGCCAGATGCGTAGGATGCTCCTTTGAAAGAAGTTCAAGAAGCATCTTGGTGAATCCGTAAAGAATGGACGTGTCCTCATTCTTTGAATTCACCATTGGCTTGCGCATGAAAGCATAGTAGCTTCTGAATATCTGCGCATGACCGTCTATGAGGAAAACTCTGTTTTTCATTTTTTCTTGACAGGATCGCAGCTCAGTCCAACACCAAGTTTCTTGAATACCTTGCGGTCAACCTCACTGAGCATAACCGTTGAGTGAACCTGACATCCCTCAAGCAGCGGAAGACAGTCAAGGGCCTTTCTGCAGTTCTCATCCTGAGGGCTGAGCATTGCAAGCGCAACAAGCACTTCGTCCGTATGCAGCCTTGGATTGTGGCCGTGCAGATATGAAACCTTCATCTTCTGAATAGGCTCTATCATTGATTGCGGAATGAGCTTTACGGTATGGTCTATATGTGCAAGATATTTGATTGCATTAAGAATGAGCGCAGCGCTCGGGCCCAGAAGCGAGCTGGTCTCGGCGCTGAGAATGGTGCCGTCCGGCATCTCTATTGCAGAGGATGCAACACCCGAAGCTTCCTTTCTCTCGCGGGCCACAACTGTAGTTTTCCTGTAATCGGTGGTTATTCTGGCCTGCTTCATAAGAAGGGCTATCTTGTTCACCTCGGAATCGTTGCAGCCGCCTTCGGCCAGCTTGTCAAGGGCGGTGTAATAGCGCCTGATTATTTCATCACGTGAAGCGTCGCAGCATACCTCCTCATTGCTTATGCAGTAGCCAATCATGTTCACGCCCATGTCGGTTGGTGACTTGTAAGGATTCTCACCGTATATACCCTCGAACAAGGCGTTAAGTATAGGGAAGATTTCAATGTCCCTGTTATAGTTAACCGCCGTTGTACCGTATGCCTCAAGATGGAAAGGATCAATCATGTTAACATCGTTGAGGTCCGCGGTTGCCGCCTCGTATGCAATGTTCACAGGATGTTTCAAAGGAAGGTTCCAGACAGGGAAAGTCTCGAACTTGGCATACCCTGCCTTGATTCCGCGTCTGTTCTCCTGATAGAGCTGGCTAAGGCACACCGCCATCTTTCCGCTGCCGGGACCCGGTGCAGTTACTACAACCAGAGGTCTTGTGGTCTCCACATAATCGTTCTTGCCAAAACCCTCCTCGGAATCTATAAGTGCAATGTTGTTCGGATAACCTTCTATGGTGTGATGGAAATATACCTTGATTCCCATTCTCTCAAGCTTGTTCCTGTAAGCTACGGCGCTGGACTGTCCGTTGAAATGGGTGATTACAACCGAGCTTACGATGAATCCTCTGTACTCGAACTCCTCGCGCAAACGGAGCACATCCATATCGTAGGTGATGCCCAGATCATTGCGGACCTTGTTCTTCTCAATATCAACGGCGCTTATCACTATTATAATCTCGCAGCAATCGGCCAGCTGCATGAGCATCTTGAGCTTGCTGTCTGGCTCAAACCCGGGCAGCACCCTGCTTGCGTGATTGTCATCAAAAAGCTTTCCGCCGAACTCAAGATAAAGTTTGTCACCGAAATGCTCTATTCTCTGCCTGATATGCTCCGATTGAATACGCAGATATTTATCGTTGTCAAAGCCCAGTTTCTTCTGATACATATTTTATATTTGAATTGTTCCGTTCCTGTTGTTTCAGCAACAAACAAGCGCTGAAGGCATTCCCGCACATTGATTGTAAACTACAAAGATACTAAAGGCGCTTCTCTTTCTCAAAAAAAACATCCGATTCTTTTCAGAACCGGATGCCTTTGACAATGAAATCCATATATGCTTAACGGCGGCCGCCTCTCGGGCCATGTCCCATAGGACCGCGTCCCATGCCCATACCTCCGTTTCCGTTACCGAATTTTCCGAAACGCCATACCAGTGAGAACATCACGTATCTGCCAAGAGTATTGTTCTGCACATCCTGAACATAGTCTTCAGTGGTTGTCCTGTAGGTATTTCTTGCATCTGCGAGTATGTCAAACACCTTTGCCTTCAACGTGAAATTCTTGAGGAAGGTCTTTGAAATCTCAGCATTCCACACCTGCGACGGATCATCATATCCGGAGCCGTAACCTATGTAATGCGTGAAGTTGTAGTCCGTTGTGATATTGAAGTTCCATGGAAGGTTTATGTTGGCCCCAACGCTGTATGTATTGGACCAGGTTGATGGATTGCTGTTGCTCATGGATTCAACGGTGTACCATGCATTGCTGTATCTCACTCTTGCTCCTGCGCTGAGCTCCACGTCATCCGTTCTGTACATGATTCTCGCATTCTCGGAAACGCTGAAGTTCTTTGTTACGTTCTTCACAAAGGCGTCGTTGTCGCTCACGAAGCTTACTCCGTTTCCAAAGCTCATGAAAGTGAATGACATTATGGTGAACTTTGACTTGCCAATAGGTCTGTTCAGCATGACCCTGCCGGAGATATTGTAAATACCGGTATTGTCATTGACAGGCTGTGTATACTGAACGCCGTTTTCATCGTAATATTTCTGGGTTACAATGTTGTCTGTCTTGTAGGAGCCTTCCAGAGTTACTCCGAACCAGCTGAAATTCTTCCTGTTGTTGCTTCTGTACTCAGCCCACAGGCTGTTGGTGAATGACGGCTGCAGATTCATGTTTCCCAACTGAACCAACAATGGGTTGGAATTGTCCGCAATAGGCATCATCTGAGTTATTGAAGGCTGCTGTGAACGGCCACGGTAACTTATACGGAGGAACTTGTCCTCGGTGAACCTGAAATCGAACCTTGCCATAGGAGCGAAATTCCCTGTTGTATAGGTGGTGTCCCTTGCAAGTCCCGTGCTCTCTGTCTTTGCAGGTTCGTATGTGACTCCTATGTTGAAATTGTATTTCTCCTCCTGTTTCATGAACGAGAGTTCAAATCTCTGTGTGGTGAAAGTGTTCTCATAATGTGCCGAGTACTCCTCGTTCCACTTCCTTTCGCCTGACTCCAGAATATCCCAGGTGTCCTTGTCTGAGTTGGTGCGCCTCCAGTTGTATCTGTAAGCTGCCTCAACAAAGTAGTTCTTTCCCAAAGGCTCGGTATATGAGAATCTTCCCATCATGTTCTTGGAAATCTCATTCCTGTTATAATCCTGATTGATAACGCTCTTTGAACTGAATTCACCGTCCTGATAGTAATTCGTGAGAGAATAGTTGTTTCCTTCTATCTCATTGTTCTGATACTGGAAATTGAGCATCAGGGAAAGTGTCCTTCCAGGTTTACCGAGTTTCTGACGGAAAAGGAAACGGCCGCCTGCACTCTGAGATTCATTATTACCCGTGCTAAGGCTGTTACCGTCATTGGTAGGATCGTCGCCCGTCCTTGTACTGAACATTGACTCCTCCCTGAAATCTCCGCTGTTGAAGTTTGCGTAAGGACGGAACAGAATTGAGGTATTGTCCGAGATTGTCCATTCCAATTCTCCGTTAGCTCTGTGTCCCTGTGCAAATGTATTGTCCTTTGCATCCTCCATATTGAACATTGAGCCACCAGATTTGAGGAATGTCTCCTTGTCCGTCTTCTCCCTCACGTCCTTGTCCGATGATGAATACATGTAGCTACCTGTGAGTTTCAGCTTGCCGTTGAGGTAATCTCTGGTAGCATTCACGCCACCGAGTCTGGAAGTTGTGATACCGCTCCTTGAAGGGAACATTCCTCCACCGCCGCCTCGGCCGCCACGGCCTCCCTGTCTGAGCGTACCCATCATACTGGCCGCAACATCCATGAAGCCTCGGTTATTGGTGTTGTTGATGTTACCGATGATTGAGAGCTGTGATTTGTCTGTGAATTTGGCCACGATGCCGGCGCCCTGGTATCTCTCCTCTGTACCGTAACCTCCCATGAGGTTTCCGAACCAGCCGTTCATCATTCCTTTCTTGATTCCAAGGTCAAGTACGTTCTCCTCCTCGCCGTCATCAATGCCTGTGAAACGCGCCTGGTCCGATTTTCTTTCAACCACTCTCACCTTATCAACAATCTTTGCAGGGATATTCTTGGTAGCCAGCTGGGGGTCATCAAGGAAGAAGGTCTTTCCGTCAATCATTATCTTCGTGATTTCCTTGCCATTGGCCGTTATGGTTCCATCTGATGATATTTCAACTCCAGGTAATTTCTTGAGCAGTTCCTCAAGCATGTCGCTTTCGTTGGTCTTGAACACGCTGGCATTGTACTCAAGGGTATCCTTCTTTACCACCATCTGGTTGCCCACATCGGTTACAACCACTGCATCGAGCAGATTCACATCCGGCTCCAGCTGAACCTTTCCGCCATCGTTCGCTCCACGCTTAACATCAAAAGTATAGGTAAGTTTCTTGTAGCCCATATACTCCACGGTGATGGTAGCCCTTCCCACCTTCATTCTATCAAGGACAACGCTGCCGTCCTCCTTGGTCAGGGCATAATGCGTTGATGTCTGCTCACCAATGTACTTGGCGCTTACCGTTGCAAATTCAACAGGCTCCCCTGTTGATTTGTCCAATATGATTGCAGTGTATGTATTACCCTTGCCTTGAGCCTTTAACTGACCTGAGCTTGTGAATACCTGAAAAAGCACTGATATTGCGCAGCTTAGCGCAAAAAGGAATAATTTATAATGAATCTTACGCATCTTCTTCCAATAAACTTCGGTATTTGGACACATTAAAGCGTCAAAAGTTTAATTCTTCCGCACAATTTTTCACTTTTCAACCCTGTCCGGATTATCGGCAATGAACTGCGCCCAGCTACCTGCCTTGCCTCTGCCGCTTCCTCCGGATGCGGCCTTGATTTTCTGGCTTGCGCCACCACCTCTGGCCGCAACAGTCTCCTGTGCCCTGAGGATTGGTGAAGTGGTGTGATAGTGATGGCAAAGGGCTATCGCCAGTGCATCAGTGGCATCATTGTATTTCTGTTCAACATCTATGCCAAATATATGCTTCACCATTGACGCCACCTGTTCCTTTGAAGCTGCTCCCTTGCCTGTTATGGCAAGCTTCACGCTTCTTGGGGCATATTCGTGGATTGGTATGTCCTTGATGAGGGCTGCCGTTATGGCCGCTCCCTGCGCCCTGCCCAGTTTGAGCATGACCTGGGGGTTCTTGCCGTAGAACGGGGCCTCAACGGCCATTTCATCGGGGGTGTACCGCTCAATGAGCCTTGACACCTCCTTGGTTATGGTCTGCAGAATAAGGAAATGGTCATTGAGCTTCTTCAGGTTGAGCACGCCCATTGTCACATACTCGGGCTTTTTATCAAAAATGGCAATAACCCCGTAACCAAGTATATTGGTTCCGGGGTCTATTCCCATAATTATCTTCCTGGCTCCAACTATTGAAGCGTCAACCATAAGCTTCCCTTATTCAGACTAATCAATGTATTCGAATCCTGTGTAAGGACGCAATGCCTCAGGAATCCTTATGCGGCCGTCCTCTGTCTGGTTGTTCTCAATGAGTGCTGCAAGAATTCTTGGCAAAGCAAGCGAGCTGCCGTTGAGAGTGTGGGCCAGCTGAGTCTTGCCGTTCTCGTCCTTGTAACGGAGTTTCAAGCGGTTTGCCTGATAAGTCTCGAAGTTGGAAACCGAACTTACCTCAAGCCAGCGCCCCTGAGCGGCTGAATAAACCTCGAAATCGTATGTGATAGCCGAGGTGAAGCTCATATCGCCACCGCA
>NZ_JBAELF010000112.1:0-9782 GCF_056211015.1 Candidatus Egerieousia sp. | reverse complement strand
AGGCAGACTAGTTTATGTTGAGGATATAGCAACCAACAACGTGGTAGGCCAGTATTTCAAAGGAAGAGCCCTGTGCGCCGGTACAATGGTTCCTCAGGAAAGTTCCATAGATTTGAAGCTGGGACTCAATGCAGAAGAGACAATGACATATATGCCTATGCTAAAAGGTACAAGCTATCAGCAGCTGAGGAACGCGCTTGCCGAGCATTCGCTCAATCTGGGCAAGGTGCATTTCGAGTCAGAGATGAACACTTATTCAGATTCACTGGAATCGTTCGTTTACAGGACGGTCCCTCCATATTACAGGAATTCCACTGTTCACATGGGAACTGCGGTTGATGTATATCTTACAAGAGACAAGGAGAAACTCAAATATGTTGAGCCGGAGCCGGAACCTGCCGATTCCCTTGATCTGGGTGACATTGAAGACTTGAATCTTGACTGATACACAACTGCATTATGCCTGAAGACCAGAATAATATACAGAGTTCAGCCGATCAGATGTTCGAGCACTACCGTTTTGTCTCCGACAAAGGGCAGGCGCTCATACGTATAGACAAATATCTTGCCGCCCATATGGTACGTACATCAAGGAGCCGCATACAGCAGGCTCTTGATGCGGAGTATGTAATGGTGAACGGAAAAGTTGTGAAATCGAATTACAAGGTCAAGCCGGAGGACGTTATCACAATAAACTTTCCTTACCAGAAGCACGTGTGCGTACTGGCTCCCGAAGACATTCCTCTTGACATTGTTTACGAAGATGAGGACCTGCTTCTTGTGAACAAGCCTGCAGGCCTTGTTGTGCATCCGGGACACGGCCACTACACAGGCACGCTGCTCAACGCACTCATGTTCCATCTTGACATACAGGCAACTTCTGCACAGGCAGGTATTTCCGAAAACGAGCCGGATTCCGATGACTCGGACGATTCAGGCAGTTCGGATGATGGCAATCTGGGACTTCTGGTCCACCGCATAGACAAGGATACATCGGGCCTTCTTGTTGTGGCAAAGAATGATCAGGCGCAGCTCAAGCTTGCCAAACAGTTCTTCCATCATACAATAGAGCGCAAGTATGTGGCCATAGTCTGGGGCAACATCGAGCAGGATGAGGGAATGATAGTGGGCAACATAGGCCGTGACCCCAATGACCGCCTGCGTTTCAAGGTGTATCCGGAGGAAAGCGGAATTGGCAAGCACGCCGTAACCCATTTCAGGGTGCTTGAGAGATTCGGGTACGTGACAATGGTTGAATGCCGTCTGGAAACCGGACGCACGCATCAGATACGCGTTCACATGAACAATATAGGGCATCCTCTTTTCAACGATGAAAGATATGGAGGCAGCCGCATTCTCAAGGGCACCATTTACACAAAATACAAGCAGTTCGTTGACAATTGCTTTGCCTTGCTGCCAAGACAGGCCCTGCATGCACAGACCCTTGGATTCACGCACCCGCGCACGGGTGAGAAGATGTTCTTCCAGGTGCCTCTTCCTTCAGACATGCAGGCTCTTATTGACAAATGGCGCAGATACGCAATGCAGCGCACCTTGGAGGAGGACTGATGAGGGGAGGATATTCAGGATATTTCATTCTTCTTTCCACAGCGATAGTGCTGGCGGCCCTGCTGGACCTTATGACCGGCTCGGTTGCACTGGCGCCATCGGATGTATTCAGCTATATTTTCAGCGGTTCCGAAGGGCAGGACTCAAACAGCACTCTGGGTGTAATCGTTCAGTTCAGGCTGCTTAAGATGCTTGCAGCATTGATGTCGGGAGCGGCCCTGGGCTGTTGCGGACTCCTGATGCAGACCCTGTTCAGGAATCCTCTTGCAGACCCTTACATCCTGGGAATAAGCAGCGCTTCAGGACTCGGTGTCTCAATATTTGTCCTTGGTTCCAGTGCACTTGGCCTGGGGGCGGGAACAATGTTCCACTCTCTTGGTATAGCCGGTTCGGCCCTGGCCGGAGCTTTCGCCCTGGCACTGCTCGTAATTTACGTGTCACGCAGATTGAAGGACAATCTCAGCCTGCTGATTTTCGGAATCATGGTAGGCAGCGTGGCCGGTGCCATAATAACAATGCTCCAGTATCTTTCCGCAGACTCGGCATTGAAAACGTATGTCCTGTGGACAATGGGAAGCTTCTCGGGACTCTCCGCACAGAGCATTGCCGCTCTTGCCGTAATGCTGCTTGCAGGCCTGATGCTTTCGGTGCTTTCAATCAAGGATCTGAACACTCTGCTTATGGGTGAGACATACGCACAGGCGATAGGTCTTAACACCGGTAGAATAAAAATAAAGGTCCTGCTCGCCGCAACCTTTCTGGCCGGAGGCGTGACAGCCTTCTGCGGCCCCATAGGCTTCGTTGGCATAGCCATACCTCACGTTGCCAGATTCATATTCAGGAATTCCAATCACAGGGTGCTGCTTCCGGCATCCATACTTCTCGGTGCTTTTGTAATGCTTCTTGTTGATATGATATCAACCTGTCCTGCCGGTGGTGTGCTGATTCCGGTGAACACTGTGGCCGCACTTATGGGAATACCAGTGATACTTGCAATAATATTGAAGAACAGAAAATAGGAGGGGACTTGGAAAATACGTGCAACATAATAGAACTGAAGAACATTGACCTTGGCTTTGGCAAGGGCAACAGGCGCAGGATACTTTTCCAGGGTATAAACGCCAGTGTGCGCTCAGGTCAGGTTGTTGCTCTCATAGGTGCGAACGGGCGTGGCAAGAGCACCCTGTTGCGCACCATCTGCTCCCTCATTCCTATATTCAACAAGGAAGGCCGCATACTCTTCAATGGTGAAAGTCTGAACTCCTACAAGGGCAGCAGACTCTCATCAATGGTGGCATACGTACCATCGCGGGTGGAAAGAGTGAATGCGCTGAGCGTAAGGGATATGGTTGGCCTCAACCGCTATTACAGGACGAACTGGTGCGGGAAGCTCAGGCCTGAGGACGAGGCGGCAATACTGCATTCCCTCAAACTGGTTGGCCTGGACTCCTTCATCGATGCTGACTGCTCCACACTCAGCGATGGTGAGTTCCAGAGGGTTGCAATTGCGGCGGCACTGGCGCAGGAGTCGGGCGCCCTGGTTCTTGACGAGCCAACCGCTTTCCTGGACATTGCCAACAAGTTCAATATAAGCCAGCTGCTTTCGTATATTGCGCATAATGAGGGCAAGGCGGTGATTTTCTCAACTCACGATCTGCAGTACGCCTTGAAATACTGTGACAGGATATGGCTCATGACCGAATCCGGGGAGCCGTCGTTTGTGGAAGGTACTGCGTCTGAAATCATTGCCGGGGGGCATATCAACCGCTTGTTCAGCACACCTGACATTCATTTCAATTCCGCCAACCTCAGCTTTGAGCGAATTTGATAATGAACTTTTTCTTTCCGTGAAAAGATTTTTTTGCAGCACAGTGTCTTGACAACAATCGGTATTTCCTGAAATAATTATTACATTTGTGAATTATATCAAATAATTATACGAAAATGAGAAAGAATATTGTTGCCGGAAACTGGAAAATGAATACCACAGTGGCAGAAGGAATCCAGCTGGCAAAGGAAGTTGTTGAAAAGAGCGCTCAGCTCAATGGAAATGTGAAACTTATTCTTGGAACACCTTTTACACACTTATATCCTGTAGCACAGATGCTCAAGGGAAGCAATGTGGGCCTTGCGGCTCAGAACTGCGCGGACCAGCCTAAAGGCGCTTATACAGGCGAGGTTTCAGCATCAATGCTCAAATCGGTAGAGGCACAGTACTGCATCCTCGGGCATTCCGAACGCAGGGAATACTATGGAGAAACATCGGAGAAGCTCGTCAGGAAAATGGCGCTTGCTCTCGAGCAGGGCATTTGTCCAATCTTCTGCGTTGGCGAGAAGCTTGAGCAGAGAGAGGCCGGTGAGCATTTCAATGTTGTGAAAGCTCAGATAGAGGAGGTTCTCTTCACTCTTACAGATGAGCAGATGAAGCAGGTGATTGTTGCTTACGAACCTGTATGGGCAATAGGCACAGGCAGGACCGCCACTGCGGAGCAGGCTCAGGAAATTCACGGTTTCATCAGAAAGACCATTGCCGCAAAGTTCGGAGAGCGGATTGCCGATGACACAACAATACTTTACGGCGGCAGCTGCAAGCCTTCAAATGCAAAGGAACTGTTCGCCTGCCCCGACATAGACGGCGGACTCATTGGTGGCGCATCGCTCAAATCGGACGACTTCGTTGCCATTGCCGCAAGCTTTTAATTGATAATTCAAAATAAATCCAGACATGAAAAAACTGTTATTTTCACTGCTTTTCCTGTTCCCTGCATTGCTTTTTGCACAGAACACACAGAACCCTTCAGATCCGAAATATCTTGCCGGTGCTTTCTCAAATATGAACGGGAAAATGTACGTTGAGAGGAAACTGGATGTTGCGGAACTGAACGCAGCGCAGGTACGTACCGTTATAGGCGATTGGTTGAAAGAAAGGTACAAGGGTGAGAATGATAGGATTATTGAGCCTACCGATAAATCCGCATCCTACATAGTCCAGTCCAGCGAGAAGATAAGGGTCAAGATAGGCCTGTTCGGCTCAAACGTGAACTTCGTTTACAATCTTCTGATAACTTATGCGGATGGCCAGTGCAAGTTCCAGTTCAGAGGAATGCGCTTCTCGAACAATCCTTTCAGCAAGTCACCTGCAGAGTTCGTCACGGCAGAGGAGTATCTTACAGAAAAGAACAGTCTCAACAAGGATAAGACAAAGGT
This sequence comes from Candidatus Egerieousia sp., assembly GCF_056211015.1. NCBI lineage: Bacteria > Pseudomonadati > Bacteroidota > Bacteroidia > Bacteroidales > Candidatus Egerieousia > Candidatus Egerieousia sp. The sequence goes on along the minus strand of NZ_JBAELF010000112.1, from coordinate 5,006 downwards.
TAGCGCCGGCATTGGAACCTATAGGATGAGCGTTATTGACAAGATAGATGAAGTTGCATCTGATGCTCAGAAATTCGTAGATATAAGTTTCAAGAATCTTGTACGCAACAATGAAACATCATCAAATGCCGTTGCTTCTGCAGCCACTGCTACAGCGGGGGAGGCAACTGTTGCGGACACTGCAGTACAGGACGCTTCTGTAAGTGCGGCACACACCACAGCCAATGCAGCAACAACTGCAGCTTCAACAGTTGAGGATGCTTCAGTTACTGCAGCTGTTGCTACAGCAAGTGCCTCAAACGCATTTGCTTCAAAAGTTTCTTCAGCAGCAAAGAAGGCACCGGAGGAGGTGAAAGCAGCCGTTGTTCAGAAGCCTGCCGGGAAGGTTGAAAACACTATCGTAAGTGAAGAGTGTGTGAAGTATATAAAAGCAGGCGGAGCAGCCATCACAGCTGTTGGTGGAAAGAAACTCGGCAAGCCTGTGTTCGGAAATGCAAAATACACCAAGCTGGGTGGCACTGAGGTTATCATGTACAAGAATGCTGCAAATGAGGACAATATCAACCTGCTTCTTGACATGGCTGAAACATTTGAGATCAGCGTGTTCGATGGAAACAACAGGATTGCAACATTCAAGTGCAAGAAGGCAGAATCACTCGATGATTCAGTAATGGGAGAGGTTGTCTCAAAACTGTAGCGTATGTCGGTGATAGGAATTGATCTTGGCGGAACAAAGGTGGCCGGTGCCATTTTTGATGCCGAAGGCAGCATGCTCAACAAAAAGGTCCAGTTGCTCGACGGAGCAAGCGGCGCCGCTGCCGGTGACAAGGTGAAACTTCTTGTGTGCGAGCTTCTTATGCTTGATCCGGAGATTTCTGCCATTGGAGTCTGCGTTCCCGGAATAGTATATTCCAAAAAAGATACGGTATGGGCTCCTAATATCCCCGGATGGGAGGAATTCCCACTCAAGGCGTACATCAGAGAGGCGCTTGGGGAGAAAGCTTCAACCGTTGAGGTAAGGATAGAATCGGACAGAACCTGCTATATACTCGGCGAGGCCTGGAAAGGTGCCGCAAGGGGTTGCAGCAATGCTATCTATGTGGCTGTTGGTACAGGAATAGGAGCCGGCATCCTCATTGACGGTCATGTGCTTCACGGTGCCAATGATATTGTTGGCGCAACAGGCTGGATGGCTCTGGAGCGTCCGTACAGGGAGGACTTCATTCCTTGTGGTTGCTGGGAGCATTACGCTTCCGGTACAGGAATAGGCATTCAGGCGCGCAAGGCGCTCAGATGTGACAAGGCATACAGGGGCGTGATGGCAAACAAGCCTGTAGAGGACATTACTTCTTACGATGTCTTTGATGCATACAAGGTAGGTGACCCTATTGCAACAAAGGTGCTCGATCAGGCAATCGAGCTCTGGGGAATGGGCGCTGCAAACCTTGTGAGCCTTTTCAATCCTGAGAAAGTTATTTTCGGTGGAGGTATTTTCGGACCGGCTGCAATATTCGTGGAAAGAATCTACTCCGAAGCGCTCAAGTGGGGGCAGCCAATAAGCATGCGCGATGTTGTTTTCGCAGCTTCGGCCATCGATGGCAATGCTGCACTGCTTGGAGCTGCGGCCCTTGCCCTCAGATAATGATATATATGAACTGCCGCTTGTTCCGGAACGGAGATTCCCCGAATGAGCGGCAGTTTCCTTTTGAAAACACTTATTAGAAACATTACACTTATGAACAACAATTACAGCACATCAAAGGTCTTTGTGGCTGCATGCGCAGGTATGGGCTTCTTTGGCGTGGCTATGCTTTCCCTTGGACCTATCCTTGGCCAACTTGGCGATGGCGCAGTTTCGCTGCCTTCCACCTTGTCAATAGGAATTATCATTGGCACCATTCTGTTCGGCCCTGTTGTTGACAGATTCGGTTACAAATGGCTTACAATCATCAGTTCCATTCTGGCTCTGGTTGGTCTTCAGGGACTGGCCAACGCATCTTCACAGACAGCTTTGCATGCTTCAATCCTTGCTCTGGGGCTGGGTGGCGGAATATTGAACGGACTTACCAATGCGGTTGTTTCTGATATTTATGATGATTCACGCCGTGGTGGAAGATTGGGCGTGCTTGGTGCGTTCTACTGCATAGGCGCCCTTCTGTGGACCCTGCTCAACTATTTCATTGCGGATTATATGATACCGTTGAATGCAATGAGCGTTGTAATGGCTTTGTTCATAGTATATTTCTTCTTCATTTCGTTCCCTGCAGCAAAGCCTGTCGAGAACGTAGGCCTGAAACAGACTCTTGGCCTGCTTAAATATCCGGCACTCATAATGTTCGCAATCGTGCTGTTCTTCCAGAGCGGTTTCGAGGGTGCGAGCGGAAGTTTTTCAATCTCATACCTCGTTGATGCCCATTCAGTTGATCGCGGAGTTGCAACACTGGCAATGACCTGGTTCACAATAGGTATGATGGCCGGTCGTTTCCCTCTTGGTTACATTACTTCAAAGCTCAAGGATCTGGGCACTCTGTACCTGTATCTGAGCGTTGCTTTGATAGGTGTTGTTATTTTCTTCACAATGCCAACAGTTGTATCAGCGGTTTATCTTGGAATGGCACTTGTTGGTTTCGGAGTTGGCACCACCTTCCCTGTTGTACTGAACTTCATTGGCGGCGCATTCAGGAATCAATCCGGTACGGCTTTCTCAGTGGCTATCTTCATTGCACTGCTCGGCCAGTACACATTCAACAAACTTGTTGGCGATTCTTTTGCAGCAGGCAATTATCTGCTTTTCCCTTGCATGCTCATTGGTGCAATTGTCATGATCATGATACTAGTTCCGGTAGCCAAGAAGATTTCTGCACGTATGAGATAACTTACCCGTGAGGGAAGCGATTGCTTGCCTCACGAATGATGCTGCCGAAAAATCAATAACTATAAGAAAGGGGCCGACTATAAAGTCAGCCCCTCATTGGTTCGGTATTGTGTTGCAATAAGCTGAATCTGCTACCAGGCGTTGAGTGGTCTGCCGTGCATCAGGTTCTTTACGCCGGCCTTTACCTGCTCGAGAACAGCGTCGTCCTCAAAGTTGCAGAGAACTTTGTCAATGAGATCAACGATTACTGCCATGTCCTTCTCAACAAGACCTCTTGATGTGATGGCTGGTGAACCAACACGGATACCTGAAGTCTGGAATGGTGAACGTGAATCGAATGGAACCATGTTCTTGTTAACTGTGATGTCTGCAAGAACGAGCCTCTTCTCAACGGCCTTACCTGTGAGTTCAGGGAACTTGCTCCTCAGGTCAATGAGCATTACGTGATTGTCTGTTCCGCCTGATACAACCTTGTAACCCTTCTCAATGAAAGCTGCTGCAAGAGCTGCTGCGTTTTTCTTCACCTGAATCTGATAATTCTTGAACTCAGGCTGGAGCGCCTCGAAGAATGCCACTGCCTTTGCTGCAATGCAATGCTCGAGAGGACCGCCCTGAACACCTGGGAACACGCTCGAATTGAGCACCTGGCTCATCATCTTTGTTACTCCCTTTGGAGTCTTGAGACCCCAAGGATTCTCGAAGTCCTTGCCCATGAGAATGACACCACCTCTTGGCCCGCGAAGGGTCTTGTGGGTTGTGGATGTAACGATGTGAGCATATTTCACAGGGTTTGCAAGAAGGCCTGCTGCAATGAGTCCTGCAGGATGAGCCATATCAACCCACATGATTGCTCCAACCTTGTCTGCAATTGCTCTCATTCTTGCCCAATCCCACTCTCTTGAGTATGCTGATGCACCGCCGATGATGAGTTTCGGCTTGTTCTCAAGAGCGAGTCTCTCCATTTCGTCATAGTCTACCAGACCGGTTTCCTCGTTGAGATGGTATGCAACAGGATGGTAGAGAAGACCGCTGGCGTTAACAGGTGAACCGTGTGTGAGGTGTCCGCCGTGAGCCAGGTCAAGTCCCATGAAGGTGTCACCAGGTTTGAGGCAGGCCATCATTACAGCCATATTGGCCTGAGCACCTGAGTGTGGCTGAACGTTTGCATATTCTGCGTCAAAAAGTTTGCAGAGTCTCTGGATTGCAAGAGTCTCAATCTGGTCAACAACCTCGCATCCGCCATAATATCTGGCAGCAGGATAACCCTCAGCGTATTTGTTTGTGCAAACTGACCCCAATGCCTCAAGAACCTGCTTTGAAACGAAGTTCTCTGATGCAATCAACTCAATGCCGCGGAGTTCTCTGTTTTCCTCATTCTTGAGCAAATCTAGTATTTCAACGTCTTGTTTCATAAAATTATTATTGATTTAACTTGTTTCCATTTCAAGCCTAATATACAAAGATAGTCTTTTTTTGCTTTTTCCGGCAATTTTGTTTGAACTTAAGTTCCGCACTTATGAAAAATGCCCGTTTCAGAGGTGTGTATGCCGATAAAAAAGGCGGCTGACCAATAAGACTCTTAAGCCGGACTTCCGGAGGAAAGTTGCAGCTGCGCTTATATGACTTGCAATTATGGGCGGCGGGAGCTAAATTTGTGCTGCGAACCGCTTGTGGGTTCATTGGACAATGCACAGAAAGTTAAGCAATGACGAACTGGGCCGTATAAGCGCTCAGGAATATAAGGAGGCCAGAAAGATTCCGGTAACGCTTGTTCTGGACAACGTGCGCAGCATGCACAACATAGGCTCCGTTTTCAGGACTGCGGATTCATTCTTCATGGAGAAGGTGGTTCTGTGCGGAATCTGCGCAGTGCCACCCCAGCCGGAGATTCACAAGTCCGCTCTGGGCGCCGAATTCTCCGTGGACTGGGAATACTGCAAGGAAACCATCGCCGCAGTGCGGGATTTGAAGGAGAGGGGGTATACCATAGTGAGCGTGGAGCAGGCCGAGAACTCGGTTTCTTTGGAAAAACTGGAGCTTGATATGAAGAAAAAGTATGCGCTGGTGTTCGGTAATGAGGTCATGGGAGTGGGGCAGGAGGTGGTGAATGCTTCCGATATGGTGCTTGAGA
>NZ_JBAELF010000111.1:0-2536 GCF_056211015.1 Candidatus Egerieousia sp. | reverse complement strand
CTCCAGGAATTGACATCCATTCTCGGGTTTGGAACAAATCAGCTCTCACAGTACGAAAAAGGAGAGGTTCCAAGCGAGTCCAACGGAAAGCTGCTGTCCCTTTGTATGAAAAAGGATAATCTCAGGACGCTGTTACGCTTGAGTAAAGACAAGTTTACCAAAGCGGAGTATAGGTCGCTCAATGACAGAATCAATTCAGTCAACAAGTAATTTTCATTATTTTTGTCAAACTAAATCTACTATTATCATGAAAGAACTGGTATCAAAGATCAACGAACTCTGCGCTGCATTCAAAGCTGATGCTGACGCACAGGTTGTCAAAGGCAACAAGGCTGCCGGTGCCCGCGCCCGCAAGGCTTCCCTCGAACTGGAGAAAGCACTCAAGGAGTTCCGTAAAGTTTCTATTGAAGCTTCAAAGTAAGAGATAAAATCTCTCTTATACGCATGAAAGCCATCCTTCGGGGTGGCTTTCTTTTGCTAGAGAATCTTTACAAGTGTAAGAGTGAAATCCAGTGTTGACCAGGCTGGTATGCCATCAATCTTTGCAGAACCGTATCCGTATTTGGCAGGGAGGAAGATCTGAAGAGTGTCTCCTTCGTGCATTCTGAGCAGCGCAGCCTGCCAGCCGACTATCAGTTCATCAACCCGGAAACAGGCCGGCAGTCTGCCCTCAGTGGAATCGAATACAGTCCTATCTATCAGACGGCCGGTGTAGTGAACATAGACGGTGCTTCGCAGCTGTGGCATCCTGGTACCACTCCCCTTTTCTATTTCACGGATTAGGATTCCGCTTTCAAGTACTTTGATTCCTTCCTCCTGAGCCTTCTGCTTCAGGAACTTTTCGTTGGCTATCTTGTATTGGACTACTCTGTTGGGTTTCTTGCTCATTTCTATTGAGACTATCTGATTGTTACAACGGTGGCTCCTGTTCCGTAAAGTTCAGCTGGTCCAGGATTGAAAGAACAGGATAGAGCAAATGTTTCATCCAGCTCCTTCCTTATGGCACGACAGAGGATTCCATCTCCGTCGCCGTGGATGAAAACGATTCGCTTACCCCTGTATTTGAGGTTATCCCTAAGAATTCTCTTGAAGTAATCCACCTGATACTCAAGTGAAGCCCATTCGGGCACTCTTTCATTCCCGGGAATCCTTTCCAGATGTAAATCAACGACCAGTTCTCCATTGTCAGTGGCCATTGTCTTCTGTTTAGAGTATTTTATCGGTTTGGAAGGCATTGCAGCCCTCATCCTGCGGTCTTCATCCGCATCTACGATTACGAACTGGTTTCTGGCCAGGCGCATTGGGAGACCGTCAATATCCACTTCATACCAGTCCTTACCTATTGCGGTAATCTTTCCTTCATCGTTGGTATCCATCAGTCGGACAAGCATCCCCTTCTCTATTCCGATGTTGCGTGCGTGTTCCTCATGGATTGTCCGGTGCTGGACTGTAAGGGACTTGACTGGGGCTTTGGGGGCCGATTCGGCAGACTCCGATTTCTCAAGTTCCTTCTTCAGTGACTTGAGCGCACTGAAGTCATTAAATTCATTCTTCCTTCCCATTTCAAATGATAAGCATAACTCTTCCCTCTGCCAGGCAGAAAGTATCTTTGTGACTCATTACAGCGAACCAAACCTGCTTTACGCTGACAGGCTGGCCGTCCTTGCGGATGCACAAATGCCGGCGGTTGATCTCAGTGGCAAGTTGCTCCGCTTTCATTCCACCATTCCTCTCTGCAAGGAGGTAGAGTATAGCTTCCTCGACCTTCATTTGCTGATATTCGGATAATTGGTTGTTAGAAGGTATTCTGTCAGTTTGTCATCCCTAAGAATCTTCGGGGCACTCTTTCCTGCAAGGATAAGAATCTTCTTCCCGTTACGATATATATGGAGCTGGCGTGAGCGAACAACAGCAGTAAGCTCCGAATCATCCTTCATCGCTTGCCATAGCCGGTAGTATTCGCCTTCTGGTTCAAACATCTTCATTTGAAGGTGTAAGCACATATTTGTTCTGTCTATATCCATGCGCCTGCTAGTCTTCCTGACCTGTCCCTGCAAATTGTTCACTGTATTCCCTGTTCAATTCTGAAAGCTCTTTCTTTCCGGAGACATAGTCATCATAGAACTCATCATATTCGCCTTCCAGCGCATCTTTCACTATCTGAATGCGCTCCATTGATGTCGTATCTTTTATCAGAATGCTTTTCATATTGCGAAGTTACGCAAAAGTACGTACATTTGCAGTGGTTCATCGCAGGGCATTGTCCTGCTTTGGGCCCCGCTGAAGTCAGACTCGAAAGATTCTGGCTTCTTCTATTTTTATGGGCACCTGCGTTCATTCGTGTGTGCGGATGAATCATAAGTGGCTATTTAAGTCTTTCGGCATCAGAGCCAACCCATACTCAGTCATTTCTCCCTGCTGAATAAGATGTTTGCAGCGTTCGATGTTCCTGAGGCACCAGTTGCCTCCTTTCCTTCTTGGAGAAAATCTTTGAAAAGGTTTACCGGAGTCAATTCGTTTCAAGGTGCTATCGATC